>JAKSPU010000028.1 GCA_024404505.1 Clostridia bacterium | reverse complement strand
CCTGCCGCCCTTGGGCGGCTCTTCTCCCTGCACCCTCATCCTGCGGGATGCGGGGGAACGACAAAAAGGTGGACGCCCATGACGGCACCCACCAATCTCGTTCGGCGTAAACCGAGCCTCGGTTATTTCTTACCTTGTATAAAAGTTCTTGGGATCCTTAAGCCCTTCTTTCAAGAAGGGCTTAAGCGGGGTGTGGGGCAGAGCCCCACGCGTCCCTCTACTCAGTCTCCGGATTCTTTTCGACGAAATACGCGAGCATGGTACGGCGCGTGATGATGCCCATGAACATATCGCGGTCGTCGACGACGGGGACGAAATTCTGCTCAAGGGCGTGATTGACAAGATCCTCCATGTCGGTAGTGATCGGCACCGGCGCGTACCGGGCCGAGATGATGTCATCAATGCGCGCCTGCTCGAGATCGTGGGCGTCAAGGCTGCCCATGCTCATGATGTTCCAGAGAAAGTCACCCTCGTTGATGGAGCCGAGATATCGCCCGTCCTTAGAAATGACGGGGAGGGCGGCATATCCGTGGATACGGAGCTTTTCAAGCCCCTGACGGAAGCTGGAGCCTTCGGTCAGGTACGCGACCTGACTCTTCGGCTTGAGAAAGAACGCCAGATTCACAACGAAACCTCCTTTCGGTACGGCGGGAAACGGGCGGACGGGGAAGCGTGTAAGCAGGGGGACGGCGGCGCGTCAGGCGCGTTTGCGGCGGCGCAGCCATACCGGCACGCCGACAGCGGCGAACAACAACGGCAGAACGACCGCCAGCACGATCATCCACGCTATGGCGCTGCCGGAGTTCAGACCGGTCAGAGCGCTGCCGGACATATCCACCGGCTCTATGGACGAGTATCCGGACGTGAATCCGGTGCTCAGATACTGCGCGGAGTAGGCAAACCAACTGTACCCGCTGTAGCTTCCGGCGGCTGCCATGCCCTCGGAGAAGGCTTCCGTAGAGCCGAACCAGATCAGGTGACCGGTCTTTTCGCTTCCGTTCTCCGCTATGACGGTGCGGTCCGCACAGACGGCTACGTTCAGTTTCCCGGGATCGCCGATCGCGGAGGCCGTTTCCACGGAGTGACGACGACCACTCTCGGAGGTGTACAGCAGCGGGGACACGCTTACCCCGGCGGGCAGCGTGGATTCCACGGCGATCGCGTGGCAGAACGGCATGAATGCCGCGATCTGACTCTGATAACCGACCGTGTAGGACAGGATATGGGCGGGGTTGTAGTCGGGAATGAGGTAGGCGCTGTTGCTGCCGGCATAGTGACCCGAGCCGGAGTCACGCACCTGCCCGGGCAGGGCGGAGAGACCGTAGTCACGACCGAGACTCATCACGTTGGGACAGGTGTCCACGGTGGCGTACGACGTCGCCAGCAGGAGCGAGCCGCCCTTCGCAAGATAGGCGCGGATCGCGTTGTACTCGGCGTCGGACAAGTCCTCGGTCGGCGCGTACAGGATCAGGCAGTCCGCGTCTGCCGGGACATCGCTCTGCCCGCGCAGATCAAGCTCGGTCACACCCATCAGCGTCAGCTCCTGCATGAGCCGCGCGGGCAGCGTCACGCTGCCGTGACCTGTCAGGCAGTAGCCGTGCGGGATGACGTCCGCGGTCACGTAATCCAACGCCGACGTCAGCAGCGCTTCGCCGCGGAAGTATCCCCGCGTCGTGGATTGCTCAAGGTACTCCTGACCGCCCTCGTAGGCGGAGGCTACGTAGTTCATATATTGAAGCAGCTGCGACTCCGACAGCAAGGTCGTCTGACCGAACAGCTGGTCCAGAAGGTCGTTGTTGTACTGACACATACTGTCTGCCGAAATGACCCACGACCGTTTTTCACTTTCCACGATCAGGCTGCCGTCGGAAAGCGCCTCCGTCGTGTACTGTGCCGTGAAGCCGGGTTCCTCGTCCATATCCACTTCAACGACAGAGATAAGCTGATTGCGGTCCATGTAGCGCGAGAGGAAGATGTCGAGCTGGTCGCCGGAGATGCCGAGCGAGGTCGACTCGGCATCGTAATCGGTCAGCCGCCAGATCGTGACAGGCTCGTCTATCGTGTCAAGGAAGCGCTTGGTGACGTCGGACACCGAAACCACGGGAGAGCCGCCCGTCCGGACGGCGGTGTACCGCTTGGGCAGCGCCGCAAGCAGCATATTGATAAGGATCAGCGCTGCCAGCAGCAGCGCGCCGACGATCAGCAAAAGAGTGCCGGGGCGGGTCGATCTGAATTTACGAAGTGCGTTTTTCATGTCAAATCCCCCTTTCCGCGTCACAGGAAGCGTCGGCTGTCCACCGACCGGACGGTCAGGAACAGGAAGAAGCCGACGTACGAGAGCAGCACGGCGATGCCGCTCACGGTCAACTCGCTGTACGAGACCATGGTCTCGACCTGAGCAAACGGGGAGGACATGATCATCATGTCGGGGACGAGCCCGGTCATGAAACCGGGAGCGGCGAGGAACAGCACCATGCAGACGACGGTCAGCACGGCGGCGGTCACGGCTCCGGCGGGCAGGCTGCGGGTCAGCGCCCATACGATCAGACCGATCAGCAGCGCGCAGACCATCAGGGACAGGCAGGACGCGAGCGGGGCGGCGAAGAACCACTCGAGGACGGTCAGACAGACCTTGGAGGTCATCACGCCCGGCCATTGCAGCGTCATGGGCAGGTAGAGCAGCCACAGCGCGCCGACGCCGATCAGGTAGGCCCACAGGACCTTTTTCGTCAGCGACGAAATGAACAGGCAGACAGCCAGCGCGGCCGCACCCAGAAGGAAGATCAGGAAGATCCCGGCGTAAGCGGACGCCATGTCCACCTCACCGAACGCGGAGAACAGCAGCGGGATCAGGCACAGCACGGCCGTCGGGACGGCGTACACCGTCAGGAGCGCCAGATACTTGCCGCCCGCGACCGCCCCGGCCTTGACGGGAAGCGCGCGCAGGAACAGATCGGTGCCGTCCTGCCGGTCGGGCGCCATCGAAAACGCACCGGCGACGGGGAACAGCAGCGTCAGCCAGAAGGTCAGCTGCGGCACGTACAGGTATCCCTTGCCGAAGGAGATCGGCAGGTACATGGGCATACACAGTGCCGAGCAGACGTCGGTCGAGCCGAGAAGCAGATTGTGGTAGTCGAAGAAGGCGCCCGCCGCCGCAAGACAGCCGGCGATGAACAGCCACGTGTGCAGACTGCCGAAGCAGGTCCGTAGCTCGCGCTTGTATACGGCGGTCATGTCAGGTCTGCCTCCTCTCCGGTATCCGCAGCGGTATCGTCAGCCACGGGTTCAGCGGCGGTTTCCGTCTCGGTTTCCGCTTCGGCTTCAGCCGCGGGTGCGGGCTTTACGGCGTCCCGTTCCTCCGTGATGTGCCCGCCGTCCATGAGGAACACGCGGTCACAGACCGATTCGGTCCTGTCGCCGGGCGTGCCGGACAGCAGCACCGTTTTCTTCTCGCCGAGCCGGACGATCAGGGACAGCACGGCGTCGGCGTCGGCGTCATCCAGCCCCCGGAGCGGCTCGTCGAGGAGCAGCGTGTCAGGGGTGCCGAGCAGTGCCTGCGCGACGCCGAGACGGCGGCGCATGACCTCGGGCAGCGTGCGGATGAGCTTGTCCCGCACCTCCGAAAGACCGGCTGCGACCGTCACCTCGTTGACCTGCCGGACAGCCAGCTCGGCATGTACGCCCTTGACTTCCGCGACGAAGCCGAGGAACTCGTGTACGGTCTCGCCGGAGCAGGGCGCAAAGTCCTTCGGCATATAGCCGATCTGACGGCGCGCCTCAAGGGGCCTGTCGACCGTGTCGTAGCCGCCTGCGAGGATCTCCCCTTCCGTCGGGGCGAGACAGCCGGCGATCAGATTCATAAGGGTGGATTTGCCCGCACCCTCGGGGCCGAGCAGGCCGTATATGAGGCCGTTCCGGAGCCGCAGGCTCACGTGGTCCACGGCCGTATAGCCGCCGTACCGGCGGCTTGCATCGTTGACTTCGATCAAGAAATTGTCCTCCTCTGAAGATGATCCTTCGGACCGGGGCGGGCGGCTCGTCCGGACGATTTTCGCCCGTCCGTGCATAGAACGCCCCTCTGCGGGAAAATGCTGTCATTACGCATCCGCGCAAAAAATCCCTGTATACATTATATATCATATAGCCCCGGGGTGTCAAGTGCCTGACGGAAATTTGATGGTTTTGTGTAACACGATGAAAATGCAGAATCTGCGTTTTCTGCATTGACATGGCAGAAATTTTGTGATATAATACAATTAAGCATAACTATTTGCGAAAGGAATTGTGTCGAATGATGATGACGAATGACGCGGACGCGGCAAGAACCGTCCAAACGGCGGATCCCTCCCCGTCGTCGGTCACGCCGGACGGCGCCGGGACGGACCCTGCCGTATCCCGTGAACCGTTTCCGCCGGAACGCCGCGAAATGGACGAGTTCCTGTTCCATCAGGGAACGGCCCGCCACGCGTGGACGTACCTCGGCGCGCACGCGGAGGAGGACCGCACGGTGTTCCGCGTCTGGGCGCCTCACGCGCAGCACGTATCTGTCGTCGGCGATTTCTGCGGCTGGGATACCGGCCTCGACATGATCAAGGCCACCGACGGCGGCTTGTGGGTGCTGTCCCTGCCGGGTGAACAGGTGCCGGACGGCAGCCTGTATAAATACCGCATCACCGCCCGTGACGGGCAGGTCCTGTACAAGGCCGATCCTTACGGCTTATCCATGGAATGTCCGCCGGCTACCGCTACCGTGTTCCGCCTGCCCGCAAGGGAGCCGTTCAGATGGCACGACGAGGGCTGGCTGGCCCAGCGCCGCCGCCGGCAGAAGTCCGGACGCGCGTACCCCTTCAATATTTACGAGATCCATGCCGGCTCGTGGAAGCACCGCGAGGACGACACCCCGCTTTCCTATCGGGAGCTCGGCGATCAGCTGGCTCCCTACCTCAAACAGATGGGCTATACCCACGTCGAGCTGATGCCCGTCATGGAGCATCCGTTCGACGGCTCATGGGGCTATCAGGTCGGCGGATACTACGCCCCCACGGCCCGCTACGGCTCTCCCGACGATTTCCGCGGCTTTGTCGACATCATGCACGAGGCCGGGATCGGCGTCATCCTCGATTGGGTGCCCGCCCACTTCCCGAAAGACGCCTTCGGTCTGTACCGCTTCGACGGTGAGCCGACCTATGAGTACGAGGACCGCACCAGACAGGAAAACCGCGGCTGGGGTACCTGCTGCTTCGACGTCGGACGGCTGGAGGTCAAGTCCTTCCTGATCTCCAACGCCTACTATTGGATTGAGGAATTCCACGCCGACGGTCTGCGCGTCGACGCCGTGGCCTCCATGCTCTACCTCAATTATGACCGCCGCGACGGGGAATGGAACCCCAACCGCTACGGCGGCACGGGCAATCTTGAGTCCATATCCTTCTTCCAGCACCTCAATCACAGCCTGCACGAGGATCATCCCGACGTGCTGACCATCGCCGAGGAATCCACCTCGTGGCCCAACATCACCACCTTTGACGATTACGGCCTCGGATTTTCCTACAAGTGGAACATGGGCTGGATGAACGATACCCTGCGCTACGCCGGAACGGATCCCTTGTTCCGCAAGCATCTGCACGGGCTGATCACCCATACCGCCGACTACGCCTTTCAGGAGCAGTTCATTCTGCCGATCTCGCACGACGAGGTTGTCCATCTCAAGAAGGCCTTTCTGGACAAAATGCCCGGCGAGTATAAAATGAAGTTTGCCGGAGTCCGCGTCTTCTCCGCGTTCATGATGACGTTCCCCGGCGGCAAGCTGTGGTTCATGGGCGCCGAGATCGGACAGTTCGCCGAGTGGAACGAGAAGAAGGCCGTCGAGTGGTTCCTGCTCGACTATGAGGCCCATGCCCGGCTGCAGCATTATTTCGCCTGCCTGAATCATTTCTATCTGGAGCATCCCGCCCTGTGGGACGTCGATCCCGACGACCCGCCCTCCTGCTTCGTGTGGGAGATGCGCGATAACGCCGACGAGAGCCTGCTTGCCTTCCGCCGCGTGTCCCGTGAAGGGAAGGAGCTGGTGACCGTGCTCAACTTCACGCCGGTCGCACACCCCGGATGCCTGATCACCGTCACCGAGAACGGCACCTATCGTGAGGTGTTCAATTCCGACGACAGGGAGTACGGCGGCGACGGACTGCTCAATACGGGCGATCTGACAGCCCGCAACCATTATCTGATGCTCAACGTCCCGCCGATGGGCTGCGTGATGCTGGAGCAGACCGAAAAGATCCGCGTGCCAAAGCCCGCCGGACGCCGGACGGTGAACCGTCTGCCGGTGTCGGCCCCCGCGTCCGTTCCGCCCGTCGTCTGCGACCCGGCGGACAACTGACGCACCCGTTCCCTTACTCAGTATTTTATTGCGGTGAAACCGTAAAAGGAGGAAGCACACATGATTTTCAGAAAGAAGGAGTGTGTCGCGATGCTGCTGGCCGGTGGTCAGGGCTCCCGTTTGTATGCACTCACGAAGAAAACGGCCAAACCGGCTGTCCGGTTCGGCGGTAAGTACCGGATCATTGATTTTACGCTGTCCAACTGTGTGAACTCGGGCATCGACACGGTGGGTGTGCTGACACAGTATCAGCCGCTTGTGCTGAACGAGTACATCGGCAACGGATTCCCGTGGGACCTTGACCGTGCCTTCGGCGGCGTGATGATCCTGCCTCCGTATCAGGGCCAGAACGGCGCTGACTGGTATAAGGGCACGGCCAACGCCATCTACCAGAACATGACCTTCATCGACCGATATGATCCGGACTATGTGCTGATCCTATCCGGCGACCATATCTATAAGATGGACTACGACAAGATGCTGGACTTCCACAAGAAGAAGGGAGCCGACTGCACCATTGCCGTCATCGACGTCCCGATCGAGGAGGCCAGCCGCTTCGGCATCATGTCCACCAACGAGGACGGCTCCATCTGGAAGTTCTCCGAGAAGCCCAAGAATCCGGACTCCACGAAGGCGTCCATGGGCATCTATATCTTCAACCGCAAGAAGCTCGAGGAGTACCTGATCGCCGATGAGGCCGATCCCGCGTCCTCCAACGACTTCGGCAAGAATATCATCCCGACCATGCTGCAGAAGGGCGAAAAGATGTTCGCGTACCCGTTCTCCGGCTATTGGAAGGACGTCGGCACCATCTCCTCCCTGTGGGAGGCCAACATGGACCTGCTCGGCAGCAAGCCCGCGCTGGACCTGTCCGGTGAGGATTGGCGCATCTTCGCACGCCACAGCGCAGACGCGCCGCAGTACGTCGGCAGCCGCGCACGCGTCGAAAACAGCTATATCACCGAGGGCTGCGAGATCTACGGAACGGTCAAGAATTCCGTGGTCGGCCCCGGCGTCAAGGTCATGTACGGTGCGTTCGTGGAGGACAGCGTCCTCATGGGTGATACCGTCATCGAGGCGGGAGCGACCGTCAAGTATTCCATCATCGATACCGGCGTGACCGTCGGTGCGGGCGCCACCGTGGGCGCGGACCGTGATGCCGGCGCGGCGATCGCCGTGGTCGGCGAGGATGTCAACATTACGGCAGGCGCCGTGGTCGAGCCCGGCGCGATGCTGTCGGAGTAAAGAAGGGAGGACGTCAAGATGAATGTTGCCGGTTTGATTTTCGCCAATATCCATGACCGCAGCCTGCCCGAGCTGACGCAGGTCCGCAATATGGCCTCCGTTCCCTTCGGAGGCAGATACCGTCTCATTGACTTTACACTGTCCAATATGGTCAATTCCGGGATCACCAAGGTGGGCATCATCACGCACTACAACTACCAATCTCTCCTTGACCATCTCGGCAACGGCAAAGACTGGGATCTGGCCCGCCGCGAGGGCGGCATCAAGCTGATCCCGCCCAACGTGTCCGCCGCC
Organism: Clostridia bacterium; assembly: GCA_024404505.1. GTDB lineage: Bacteria > Bacillota > Clostridia > Oscillospirales > CAG-272 > CAMEON01. Next base: position 17,496 of record JAKSPU010000028.1, on the reverse strand, counting down.
GGAGCGGGGCATCTCCCCTCCTCCCGGCTGGAATCCATGCTGTCCGCCATTGATTTCATCACTCACTGCAACGAGGATTACCTCGTGCTGTCGGATTGCGACATCATCTGCAATCTCGATCTGTCCGACGTCATTGCGGCGCACGCCGCCTCCGGCGCGGACGTGACCTTCGTCACCAAGCGCGTGGACGCCTCCGGTATGTATCTGTCCGAGTCCGTCGGCTGCGTTAAGGCGGATGAGAACGGCCGCATCACCGAGTTCGTCATGAAGCGCCCGACCGACGGCGTGGTCAATATCTACACCAATATCATGGTGGTCACCCGCGAGTACCTGATCTCCATGCTGTCCGACGCGGCTGCCCGCGGCTACACGTCCTTCTTCCATGACGTCATCGCGCACGTCGTGGCTGACGGCACCGCCAACTATCGTGCTTACGAGTACGAGGGCTGGTACGCCTACGTCAGCTCGCTGGAGGGATACTTCAACGCTTCTATGAAGCTGCTGACGCAGGAGGCGCGCGACGGCCTGTTCGCCGTTGCCAACCGTCCCGTGCTGACCAAGGTCCGCAACTCCTCGCCGACCAAGTACTGCGAGGGCGCGAAGGTCACCGATTCCGTGGTGGCGGACGGCTGCATCATCGAGGGTACCGTCGAGAACAGCATCCTGTTCCGCGGTGTCAAGGTCGGCCGCGGCACCGTGGTGAAAAACTGCATCCTCATGCAGGACACCTATACCGGCTCGGATGCCGAGCTGAATTGCATCGTCACCGACAAGAACGTCGTTATCCGCGACGGTCGCTGCCTTTCCGGATGTGAGACCATGCCGATCTTCATCGGCAAGGGCCGGTACGTGTGATCGGAGCACCGGAAGGACATACGACTTTTGATCGACCGAAAGGAGACCAACTCATGGCAGAAACCAAATCCGCCAAGGCGGTGAGCGGCGGAAAGGCTGCTCCCAAGAAGAAAACATCCGCTAAGAAGACCGCGGCCGCTGCACCGGCCTGCACGCCGAAGAAGATCCTGTTCGTGGGCGCGGAGGTCATGCCCTTTGCCGCCACGGGCGGCCTCGGAGACGTGATGGGCTCACTGCCCGCCGCGCTGCGCGCCAAGTACGGCGAGGCAGCCGACGTGCGCGTCGTGGTACCGCTGTACGAGTCCGTAGCTCCGGAGATCCACGCGTCCATGAAGACGGAGGCCGTGTTCAACGTGAAGCTGGCATGGCGTCAGCAGTACTGCGGCATCCTGTCACTGGTAAAGGACGGTGTGACCTTCTACTTCGTGGACAACGAGTACTATTTCAAGCGGGGCAAGCTGTACGGTCATTTTGATGACGGCGAGCGCTTTGCCTACTTCTGCAAGGCCGTGATGGAGATGCTCCCGCGCATCGGGTTCTTCCCGGACGTGCTGCACGCCAACGACTGGCAGTCCGCGCTGTCGGTTGTGTATCTGCACACCGAGTACAGGCAGCGGATGGGGTACGAGAACATCAAGTCCGTCTTCACCATCCACAACATCGAGTATCAGGGGCAGTACACGTTTGATATCCTGCAGGATGTGTTCGACATTTCGCCGCAGCACACGCCGCTGATGGCGTACGACGGCTGCATCAATCTGATGAAGGCCGCGATCGAGTGTGCCGACCGCGTGACGACGGTCAGTCCGACCTACGCGCAGGAGATCATGACGCCGACCTACTCGCACCGGCTGCACTTCGTGCTGGCGCGTCAGAGCGGGAAGGTGAGCGGCATCCTGAACGGCATCGACACGACGTACTACGATCCCGCCTCGGACAAGGACATCCCCGTTCACTTCACGGCGGACGATCCTACCGGCAAGGCTGCCTGCAAGCTGGCGTTCCAGCGGGAGTACGCGCTGCCGGAGGACGCTGACGCGCCCATGATCGCGGTGATCTCGCGTCTGGCTGCCCACAAGGGCATCGACCTGATCGTCCGCGTGCTGCGTCACGTGCTGGATACGCATCCCAAGGCGCAGTTCGTGGTGCTGGGCACCGGCGAGGGTGAGTACGAATCCTACTTCTACCAGCTGGAGAAGGACTATCCGGATCGCGTGCGTTCCTTTATCCTGTACAACCGTGCGCTGTCCAAGAAGATCTACGCGGCTGCCGACATCTTCCTGATGCCATCCAAGAGCGAGCCCTGCGGTCTGTCGCAGATGATCGCCTGCCGTTACGGCACGATCCCCGTGGTCCGCGAGACCGGCGGTCTGTACGACTCCATCAAGCCCTACTTTGAGAACGAGGAGGGTATGCACGGCAACGGCTTCACCTTTGCCAACTACTCGCCCGACGAGCTGGAGGAGCGCGTCCGCGCGGCTCTCTCGCTGTACGGGGACCGCGGCCGCTTTGCCGAACTCCGCCGCCGCGCCATGGTCACAGACTTCTCCTGGGACGCCTCTGCCGCCAAGTATATGGAGATGTATAAGGGAATGTGAAGAAGCGTGCGGGGCCCTGCCGCGGACAAAAAACGTGCGGGGCTCTGCCCCGCGCCCCGCTTAAGCCCTTCTTGAAAGAAGGGCTTAAGGCATCACCGCACAATGCACGGCTGACGCCTTGACGGCACATCTGCTTGCATAAATCCCGTCATATTTTACAAAATTCCTTCGTGCGGGAGTCACCGCACGCGCGGAATTTTGTTTCATCTGACGAAATTTCTGACGGCGCATCTGTACCGTCATCATTGTGCGGTAATGCCTTAAGAATCTGCAAGAACTTTTAAAAAAGGGATTATTGACCGAGGTTCAGTATACGCTGAACGGGATTGGTGGGTGCCGTCACAGGTACCCACCCTTTTCATAAACGCCCACGCGGGGGCTCCTTACCCGCTCGGGCTCGGGCAGATAGCATCTGCCCGAGCCGTGCAGACCCGGAGAACGGAGAACGGGGAACGCGTTCTCCCGCGTCCCCGCAGGATGAGGGTGCAGGGAGAAGAGCCGCCCACGGGCGGCAGGGCACAGCCGCGGGGCGTAGGGTCGTTGTTCCCCGCATCCCGCAGGATGAGGGTACAGGGAGAAGAGCCGCCCAAGGGCGGCAGGGCATCGCCGCTCCCTTCTCCCTGCGAATAAATAAACTGTTCCCCCCGCCCGTGGGGCGGGGGGTCAGGGGGGTGGGGGAAAAAGGTCAGGCTGAATTTCCGGCGATGCGGAAACGCGCGGTTCCCGGCGTTCGGGTTCCTCTTCAGAGCGGGGGCCCCGCGATTGCGTTTCAAAAAAGGCGGGCGCCCATGACGGCACCCACCAATCCCGTTCAGCGTATACTGAACCACGGTAAACTATTACCCTGTATAAAAGTTCTTGGGATCCTTAAGCCCTTCTTTCAAGAAGGGCTTAAGCGAGTCCGGGGCAGAGCCCCGGCAAGGTGTGGTGCAGCGCCCCACAAGCGTCCTTACCCTTTGACCCCGAGCGTAGCGCCGCCGAGGATGCCGGCGTCGTTCTTCAGCTCGGCGATGCAGATGCGGGTCGCCTTGACGATGCCCTGACCGTACACCTCGGCACGGATCATAGGCAGCAGCGCCTCGACGAGCGAATCGCCCTCGTTGGACACACCGCCGCCGATGGACAGCACCTCAGGCTGGAAGATGTTGATGATGTTGATAAGACCGCACGCAAGGTAGGAGAGGTAGGTGTCCACGACCTCCTTGGCAGCGGCGTCACCGAGACGCATACCGTCAAAGGCAGTGCGTCCGGAAACCTTGCCCTTCTTCTCGACCAGCTCGGTCATGACCGTCTCACGGCCTGCAGCCGCACACTCGTCGATTTTCTCCTGCGTCATGCGGATCAGCGCCGTGGCGGAGCTGTACGCTTCCCAGCAGCCCTTGCGTCCGCAGCCGCAGGGCGCGCCGCCCGCGACGATCACGATGTGACCCAACTCTGCACCGGCATAGTTGAAGCCGGAGTACACCTTGTCGTCGATGATGATGCCGCCGCCGACACCGGTGCCGAGCGTGATCATCACGGAATTGTGCGTGCCGCGTGCCGCGCCTGCGATGGCTTCACCCCACGCGGCGGCGTTGGCGTCGTTCTCAACGAATACAAAGGGAGCAGGGAAGCGCTCCTTGATGAAGGCGCAGATCGGGAACTTGCGGAAGGGCAGATTGCAGGAGTATTCAATCACACCGTCGTCGTGATTGGCGATGCCGGGGGACGCGATGCCCACGGACGCGATCTCGCTCTCGGGGATGCCTGCCTGCGCGCAGACAGCGTGGCAGAGGTCGGCCATATCCTGCGCGATGGCCTCCGAGCTTCTTTCAGCGCCCGTCGGAACGGACGTCTTGCAGACGATCTCATAATTCTCATTCACGATACCGGCCGCAATGTTGGTGCCGCCGAGGTCTATACCGATACGATACATAGTGATAATCTCCGTTTCATGATGATGGAGCGGGAGCCGCTTTGCGCGAGGGCTGACAGCCGCGGATACGGGATCCGGTCCCGCCGTCGTCCATTATACAACAACAAGGGACTGCTTGTCAAGATATTTGGGAAAAAATGCGGAAAAGCGGGGAAACCCTCTTGACAAAAACCTTCCGATAGTGTATAATACTCACGTTCACCGCTTTATCCTGTTAAAGCGTTAAAACGCCGGAACGGCCGGCGGCGCACAGGAGAGCGTTATTCATTTTTGAAAGGAAGCAATAACATGAAAAAGTATCTTTCTTTGATCCTCGCTGCCGTCATGGCACTTACCTGCTTGTTCTGCTTCTCGTCCTGCAAGGATGACGGCGCCAACGACCTTGACTACATCAAGGAAAAGGGCACCCTCGTCATCGGTGTCACCGAATTCGAGCCCATGGATTACAGAGATGCCGACGGTAAGTGGATCGGCTTCGACGCCGACGCTGCCGCTGCCTTCGCCGAGTACCTCGGTGTCAAGGTCGAGTTCAACCTGATCGAGTGGGACAGCAAGGAGATGGAGCTCAAGAACAAGAACATCGACTGCGTCTGGAACGGCATGACCATCACCGACAACGTCAAGGCTGCCATGGAAGTCTCCAACCCCTACTTCAACAACGCGCAGGTCGTCATCGTTGCCGCTGACAGGGCTGACCAGTTCAAGACCGTCGAGGCCTGTAAGTCTCTGCAGTTTGCCGTGGAGAAGGGCTCTGCCGGTGAGGATGCCGCCGTTGCCAACGGCTTCAAGGTCACCGAGGTCGTCGACCAGGCTACCGCTCTGCAGGAGGTCGCCGCCGGTACGTCCGACGCGGCTGTGGTCGACTTCCTGATGGCTGTCGCCACCGTGGGTGAGGGCACCGGCTACGCACAGCTGACCTACACCTGCTCCCTGTCCACCGAGGAGTACGGCGTCGGCTTCCGCAAGGGCTCCGATCTCGCTGCCAAGCTCAACGAGTTCTTCGCCGCCAAGTCCGCCGACCTCAAGGCTATCGCCGACAAATACGGCATCGGCGACTACATGATCGCCAAGTAAATCATCCGCAAACACATACTCCGGAATGTGTGCAGGGGGAGGGTTCACCGAGCCTTCCCCCTGCATCCGTACTCTGAGAAAGGAATACACGCATGTTTGATCTTTTTATCGAACAGTTCCCGATCGTATTCAAGGCGTTGAACATCGGCTTTTTGCAGACGCTCAAGCTGTTCCTCGTGACGCTCCTCGGCGCGCTGCCGCTGGGCCTTATCATCAGCTTCGGCTCCATGTCGAAGTTCAAGCCGCTGTCGTGGCTGGTCAACGGCATCATCTGGATCGTGCGCGGCTCCCCGCTGATGATCCAGCTGCTCATCATCTACTACTTCCCCGGCATGGTCTTCGGACACAATATCTGGGGGACCGGCGAGGCAGGACGCTTTCTGGCGGCGTCTGTCGCGTTTATCTTCAACTACGCCTGCTATTTCTCCGAGATCTACCGCGGCGGTATTCAGGGCGTCCCGAAGGGGCAGACCGAGGCTGGGCAAGTGCTGGGACTCACCAAGTCGCAGATCTTCTTCAAGGTCACGCTGCTCCAGATGGTCAAGCGCATCGTCCCGCCCATGTCCAACGAGATCATCACGCTGGTCAAGGACACCTCTCTTGCACGTATCATCGCGCTGCAGGAAATCATCTGGGCCGGTCAGGCGTTCCTCAAGGGCTCGCAGGGTATTGCCGGCGCGATCTGGCCGTTGTTCTTCACGGGTATCTATTACCTCCTGTTCAGCGGCATCCTGACCATCCTGTTCAACAAGCTTGAAAAGAAGCTTTCGTACTTCAACTGAAGGAGGATCGTGAATATGTCTGCATTGACCGTACAGCATCTGCATAAATCCTTCGGTAAGCACGAGGTGCTGAAGGACATCAGCTTCACGCTGGAGAAGGGCGAGGTGCTGGCCATCATCGGCTCGTCCGGCGGCGGCAAGACCACTCTCCTGCGCTGCCTGAACTTTCTGGAGACCGCCGACCGCGGGCAGATCCTCGTGAACGACGAGTGCATCTTCGACGCGGACAACCCGGCGGAAAAGAAGCAGCGGGAGGCGGATATCCGTGCCGCGCGGCTGCATTTCGGGCTTGTGTTCCAGCAGTTCAACCTGTTCCCGCAGTACAACGTGCTGAAAAACGTGACGCTGGCACCTACGCTGCTGGGACGCGGCAAGCCTGACGAGATCGAGGCGCACGCCCGTGAGCTGATCGAACGCGTGGGCCTGACCGAAAAGCTGGATTTTTACCCCTGCATGCTTTCCGGCGGCCAGCAGCAGCGCGTGGCGATCGCGCGCGCGCTGGCACTTTCGCCCGACATCCTCTGCTTTGACGAGCCGACCTCGGCGCTCGATCCCGAGCTGACCGGCGAAGTGCTGCACGTCATCAAGGGACTCAAGTCCGGTGACAGCACCATGGTCGTGGTCACGCATGAGATGGAGTTCGCCCGCAGCGTCGCCGATAAGGTCATTTTCATGGCCAAGGGCGTCATCGAGGAAATGGGTACCCCGGAGGAGGTCTTCGGACATCCGAAAAGCCCGATCCTCCAAGGCTTCCTCAACAAGGGAAATCAGTTTTAGAGAACGTGTGGGGCGCTGCCCCACACCCGGAGAGCGCATGGGGCGCTGCCCCATACCCCGAGGATGCGCACGGGGCTCTGCTCCGCACCCCGCATAAGAAACTTCTTGAAAGAAGTTTCTTATGGGTCTTCAAGAACTTTCAAACAGGGTAAAAGTCAAAGTTGATTATACGCAAACGCAAACAGCGGGCGCCTTCATGGGCACCCGCTGTTCTTTTAAAAGTAAATCAAGCCTCGGTTGATCATTTTCATTGAAAGTTCTTGGGACTCTTAAGGCATTACTGCACAATGATGGCGGTGCAGATGTGCCGTCAAGGCGACAGCCGTGCATTGTGCGGTAATGCCTTAAGGGCTTCTTTCAAGAAGCCCTTAAGCGGGGCGCGGGGCAGAGCCCCGCACGCTCTTTTGTCCGGGGCAGAGCCCCGCGCGCATCCTTATTTGATCACACAAACCCCATCCGGCGCGACGGTCAGGCGGCCTTGGCCATAGGTGTTTCCGCCGACAGACAGCAGGATCTCACCCTGCGCCGGCACCGGGACGGTCACGGGGCTGACGCCTCTGTTGGCCGCGATCACGAGGCGGCTGCCGTTTCTGACGCGTTCGTATACGATCCAATCCGCGCCGTGCGAAAGGACGCGGAAATCACCGCCCATGAGCGCGGGATCACGCCGCAGTGCACCGAGCGCACGGTAGTGGGCCAGCAGATCGGCCCGTACCGGATCGTCCAGATCCCGCCACGGGAACGGCATCCGGCAGAAGGGATCGTGATAGCCCTCCATGCCCGCCTCGTCGCCATAGTAGACGGACGGAACGCCGAACACGGTGAATTGCAGCGTCGATGCGATCTTCAGAAGCCGCACGCTGCACTCCCGCGCACAGGGATCGAGCCGAGCCCCGGCCAGCTCCCGGTTGGGACGGTCGAAGTCCTCCGGCCTGCTGCCCAGCATGGTCAGGATGCGCTCCGTGTCGTGTGTGCCCAGCAGATTCATCAGAATGTCGGATACCGGACGCGGATAGGAGCCGTACAGCTCGGTCAGTACGTCGTACAGGAAATCGGCGTCACCGTCCTGTACGAACGCGAGGATGCCGGACCGGATGGGATAATTCATCACGCTGTCCAGCTGACCGCCCCGCAGATAGCGGCGGCGGTGCCCGTAGGCGACCTTGTCGGCCGCGTTCTCCCAGACTTCGCCTATGATCACAGGCTTGTCAGTCCGCTCCGTGCCGGAGGCGCGTACGGACGCGTGGAATTCATCGAGAAAATCGTCGCACAGCTCGTCGGCTACGTCCAGCCGCCAGCCGGAGACGCCCTTGCGGATGTAGTGCGCACCGACGCCGTCAGGTCCGGTGAAGTAGTGCCGGCAGTCGCCGCAGGCATGATTCAGCTTGGGCAGGATCGGGATGCCCCACCAGCTCGCGTACTCGTCCGGGAAGTGCCGGAATTCAAACCATTTGTAAAACGGTGAGTCCTCGGATTGCGCCGCGCCTGTCGTCGGATAGGTGCCATACCGGTTGAAGTACAGGCTGTCGTCGCCCGTGTGGTTGAACACACCGTCCAGAATGACCCGCATCCCGCGCGCCTTCGCCGCGTCGAGCAGCGCATCCAGCGCGGCCTCGCCGCCGAAGCCGGGGTCCACGATCATGTAGTCGCCCGTGTCGTACTTGTGGTTGGAGTACGCCTTGAAGATCGGGCTGAGGTACAGCACCGTCACACCGAGCGATTGCAGATAGTCCAGCTTTTCGATCACGCCCCAGAGGTTTCCGCCGAAGAAGACGTTATTGGCCAGCTCGCCTCCGCGTTCCTCGGGGTACTGCGGGATGCCGTGATCCCAATCGGGGTCCAAAAGGGCGCCGCGCGGGCCCTCCGGGTAGGAAACGGGTCCCTCGCCCTTGCGGAAGCGGTCCACGAACACATGGTACATCACGCCCTGCCCCAGCCACGCGGGCGGGAGGTCCGCAGGATCGTAGACGAGCAGCCTGAACGGGCATCCGCCGCCGGAGACAAGATCAAAGTCCACGTTGTTGCGGCTGTCCGTGAACAGCGTATCGGCCGCACGGACCAGCAGCAGCCGGTACCAGAACAGCCCGGACGGCTCCGCTCCGCACAGCGCGGCCGTATCCAGCGTCAGCTCGTAGAGCTCAAGGCCCGTTTCGTAGTCCGAATCTATGTAGGAGAAGGAGGTGTCAGATTCGGCCTTGCCGTCCATGTTCAGACGCAGCACGACCGCGGACACCCCCAGCCGGCGGGGACAGGTGACCCGCAGGCGGATGACCTCGCCGCGCGCAAAAGCGCCGAGACGGGATACATCCTCGTCCCGGCGCGCGCCGGTGCCGTATTTCTCAAGGCTGACCCGGGCAAGCTCTGCCGGGTCGTTGGACAGTTTGGGTAACATGGGGTACTCCTTTATGGGACCGGAGCATCCCCGTCCGCGGACGGGGATGCTCTGGCGGCTGTAATGATGCGGTGCTTACTTGACCGGCTTTATGTCCCAGATCCTGTCCGCGTATTCGCGGATGGAGCGGTCGGCAGCGAAGCGGCCGGCGGCGGCGGTGTTCAGGAGGGACATCCGCGTCCACAGCGGACGGTTGACGTACAGCTTGACGGCACGCTCGTGCGTCAGGCGGTAGGATTCAAAGTCGGCAAGGCACATATACGGGTCGGCGATACCGTTGCCGTTGAGCAGGTATCCGGCAATATCCGCGAAGGACTCACCCGCGAAGCCGACGGACAGCGCGTTGATAATGCGGACCAGCCGCTCGTTGTTGGCGTAGAACTCGGTGGAACGGTAGCCGCGGAGCCACAGCTCCTCGACCTCTCTGCTGTTCAGACCGAAGATGAACATATTGTCCTCGCCCACGGCCTCCAGCATCTCCACGTTCGCACCGTCCAGCGTACCGATCGTCAGGGCGCCGTTCATCATCAGCTTCATGCAGCCTGTGCCGCTGGCCTCCTTGCCGGCAAGCGAGATCTGCTCGCTGATATCGGCGGAGGGCACGAGGATCTCGGCAGTGGACACATCGTAGTTCTCAAGGAACACCACGTTCAGCTTCTCGCGGATGCGCGGCTGACCGCTGATCTCACGGGACAGCATGCACAGCAGCTGGATGATCCGCTTGGCCATCTGGTAGCCGGGTGCTGCCTTGGCACCGAAGATGTACGTCTGCGGCTTCATGTCGAGGTTGGGGTTGTCCTTGAGGTCGAGGTAGATGCCGATGATGTTGAGGGCGTTCAGCAGCTGACGCTTGTACTCGTGCAGGCGCTTGATCTGCACGTCGTAGATAGAGTGCGTGTCGAGGCGCTGACCCGTTTTGCGGTACAGGTACTCGGCGAAGGTCTTCTTGTTGGTGTGCTTGATGCCGCGCACGCGCTCCAGCACCTGCTTGTCGGTCGCGTACTTGGCGAAGTCGGCGAGCTGCGCGGGATCGTGACGATAGCCCGTGCCGATGCACTCGTCGAGCAGCCCGGCCAGCAGCGGGTTGGAGTAGCACAGCCAGCGGCGGTGCGCGATGCCGTTCGTGACGTTGTCAAAGCGCTCGGGGTAGAGGTGGTAGAAGTCCTTGAACACCGTCTGCTTCAGAATGTCGGAATGCAGGCGGGAAACGCCGTTGACGGAGTGGGAGCCGATCACGGCCAGATTGGCCATGCGGACCTGCCCGTAGCTGATGGCGCTCATCTTGGAGATGCGCTGCCAGTTGCCGGGGAAGATCTGCCATGCCTCACGGCAGAAGCGCTCGTTGATCTCGTGGATGATCGCGTGGATGCGGGGCAGCTTCAGGCGGAACAGATCCTCGTTCCAACTTTCCAGCGCCTCGGGCATGACCGTGTGGTTGGTGTAGGAGCAGATGGCCTTGACCATCCGCCATGCCTCGTCCCAGCCGTAGAAGTATTCGTCGATCAGGATACGCATCAGCTCGGGGATGACGAGCGTGGGGTGAGTATCGTTCAGATGGATGGCGACCTTATCAGGCAGATTGGCCAGCGTGCCGTAGACGGCCATGTGGTCACGGATGATGCTCTGCACGGAGGCGGAGCAGAGGAAGTACTGCTGCGTCAGACGGAGCAGCTTGCCCTCGGTGTGGTTATCGGAGGGGTACAGCACCTTGGTGATGGTCTCGGCGTTGGTGCTTTCCTCCATCGCACGGGCATACTGCCCCTGCGTGAACAGACCCATGTTGAAGTTCTGGATGTCGCGGGCGCGCCACAGGCGCAGCTGGCTGACAGCCTGCGAGTCGGAGCCGGAGATCATCATATCGTAGGGGACGGCCTCGATCTCCTCGGCGTTCTCGTAGGAGATCTCGCAGTGTCCGTTCTTCCATTCCTCGCGGACGTGACCGCCGAAGCGCACGCGGAACGTGCGGTCGGTGCGCGGCACGAGCCAGACCTCACCGCCGGGCAGCCAGACGTCGGGCAGCTCGACCTGGATGCCGTCCACGATCATCTGACGGAACAGGCCGTAGTCATAGCAGATGGAGAAGCCCGTCGCCGGGTAGTCGAGGGACGACAGGGAATCCATGAAGCAGGCGGCCAGACGGCCGAGACCGCCGTTGCCGAGGCCGGCATCCGGCTCATGGCTGTACAGATTCTCCAGCGTGAAGCCGAGATCGCCGAGCGCCTTTTCGTAAGCCTCGTTCAGACCGAGGTTGTACAGGTTGTTCTTGAGGGAGCGGCCCAGCAGGAACTCCATGCACATATAGTACACGCGCTTGGCGCCTGCCTGATTGACCTTCTTCTTAAAGGAGCCGCGTTTTTCGGTCAGGATGTCGCGGACCGTCATGGCGGTCGCTTTATAGATCTGTTCCTCCGACGCCTCGGCGGGGGTGCAGCCGAAGTACCGGGCCAGCTTGATCTCAAGGTTTTCCTTGATCTCTGCCGTTGTGGGTTTGAGATTCGTCATGGTATTTCCTCACTTGTTCCGTAATGACGCCGGACAGATACCGGGTCATTGAAATAATAATATTATATTATAGCGCGGAACGGGCGTCCATTCCGCGCTAAATTGTAATTTATCTATAAATATATTGTAACATTTATCGGCTGCGCGAGTCAGAACAGGGCCGGATTCTTCGACGCGTAGTGGATGACGTGCGTCGCGCAGGTCGCGCCCTCGCTGAAGATCAGGTTGAACTTGGCGTCCGCGTTGACGCGCACAAGGCGCAGCACGATGCGGTTGACGCCCTTGTTCAAGCGGACGTGCTGGACGTGGATGTTCTCGGCGTCCCAGCAATCGCACTCGGTCCGTTCGCAGATCAGACTCCCGTTGATCCACAGGGCGACGGGGGCACTGTGACCGAGCTGTACGCAGACCTCCTCATCGGCGGGGGAGATCAGCTCGCGGGCAAGATAGACCACGGACGGCCCTCCGAAGCCGCAGATATCGTCCATGCGGAAGCTGTCCTGACGCTGGTTGAACAGCGTCTCCTCATACTTGGTGTCGGCGGCGGGATCGAGCGGTGTGAACAGCTCGTCAAGGCCCATGAAGGGCGTGGAGGTGTCCACGGCCATGTTCAGGTGGAAGCGGCGCACGATGTCGGTCGGATCGCCCTTGTAGCCGGGCACGCCCATCAGGTGCCAATAGTTCGGTACGGCCTGCAGCTTTTCCGTCGTGCAGACGGGATCGGTATGCCAGATCGGGCCGACGGCCTTCCACGGGGTCGCTCCGGCCAGACCGAAGGTGTAGGTGCCGGTATAGTCCCCGACCGTGTAGGTCACGGTGTATTTGTTGATCTCGGCGATCTCCGGCAGGTCGTCGGGGATCGTGATCATCACGATATGTGCGTCGTTCTCGCCGGCCGCGATGGTCAGCTCGCCGGATTCGTCCGCGGGTACGCCGAGCCCCGTGACGGAGAAGCGCACGGTCACGTCCGCGCTCGTCACGTTCTCCATGATGACGGCCACGCTGCGGCAGTCGCCGATGGCGATGGACGCGTCGGGACGTTCGTCCTCACCGTTCTGATAGATCACGGACAGGCGCAGCGGGGAGGGATCCTTCACGAAGCAGTACGTCTTTACCGGCGCGTCGTCGAACAGACCGGGATTGAAGGCCGTGCCGAGCAGTGCCACGTCCTCGGCGAAGTCGTACACGCTGTCGGAGCGGCGGGCGGACTGCACGCCCAGCACGAACTTGATGTCGCCCCAGCCGTACTCCTTCTCCAGCGAGGCCGCGCCGCGGATGAGACCGATCACGGCGCCCGCGGTCGCGCAGGTGCAGTCGGTGTCAAAGCCGCAGTTGAGGGCGTCCATGCCCGTGCGGATCTCGTCGAGGTCGTCCTTGAGGAGGCAGGTCAGCGTGATGCCGACGTTCTGGAACATATTCGTACAGTCGGGATGACCGTACTTGAAGAGGATCTTCCGCAGAACGCGCTTGACCTCGGCGTACTCGCCGCACCATCCGACCACGTCCTCCACCAGCTCACGGAAGCGGCACTCCTCCGGCACGACGGACAGGCCGATGCGGATCAGCTCGTTCATATCGCAGGTATCCTCGTCCACACCGAAGGCGGCTGCCTCCAGCGCGGCAAAGAAGCGCTCGGCGTATACGGATTCGCCCCAATGGTCCAGCACGCCGTCGCGTTCCGCGAAGTCGGCGGCCTTTTCCGGGTCGAGCGGCGCGAGGCAGCCCCAGATCTCGGAGCGGATCGGGCAGCCCATGCCCTGCGTATAGAAGTCGTTGCAGAACGAGCCGGAGGCCGGTGCGTGGATGCCCCGCATGAAGTTTTTCCGCATGACGGCGTACTCACCGGGAGAATAGGTGCAGTGGGTCACGAAGCGCTCCAGCAGCTGGTCACTCGTGAAGCCGGGACCGTAGATCTCGGCCACGTCCAGCCACAGGACCTGCAGATCGAGGTCGTCGTTCGGGAGCATCGTGTTGATCATTTCGGGCTTGAAGGGAAGCTCAAGAGGCATCTTGATGCCCTCAAAGGGTGCGCCGAGCGTGCCGATGACGGTCTTACCGAGGAAGCAGCCGTAAATCTTGTCAAGATATTCCCGATAGGAAAGCGTTTTCATACGATCTGATCCTTTCTTTTCCTTCTGTTTTTTGCTTACTTGTACATATCCATCAGCTGATCCAGCTGAGAAATGAACTTGGCGGGGCGGTCCTTGATGAAGGTGCTGATGCGGCGGCAGGCGGTGATCCAATCCTTTTCCTTGACCTGCACCGCGCCGGACCAGCGGTCGATGTACGCGGCGATGCCGGGACGGACCGTATCGTAGGCGGTCGTGTACAGCGCCTTCAGCGAGTCGGCGGCTTCCGCCGAGGCGAGGGAACGGCAGTACGCGTCAAAGTCGGCGCGGAAGCCGTCATTCCGCAGGCAGAACGCCAGAAGGCCCTGCAGATACAGAGAATCGGGGTACAGCATGGTCTCGCCGCTGTTCTTGTAGATTTTCTTGTAGCCGTCCACGTAATTGCCGAGGCAGCGCCAGAACGTGTCCACGCCCGCCACGTTGTTCAGCTCGGGCAGCACGTCGGGGGAGGAGTAACGGGCCATCGCCATATCCATGTCACGGGTCATGAAGCGCCATCTGCCGTCCGTGACGGCGATGCCGTCCACGGGGGCGCCGGTGTACTTCCACAGCTTGACGTTGTTGTGCGGCCAGTCGGTGTTGCAGAGGTACAGGTTGAGCGCCATGTACTCCTTGAAGCTGACGAGGTCGACCGCCGAGGCGACCTTCTCATACATGGCCGCGTAGGTCTTGTCGTCAGCCTTGACGGCTCCGACGACCTCCTTGCAGAAGCTGATCCATTCGTTCATGGCTGCCTGCTCGGCCTCGGAGTCACCGGTCTCATAGTAGAACCATACGTTGTCGAAGCGGCACGAGCCGCCGTTGGAGTGCTCGTCGCAGTGGCGGGTGGTATCCAGCTCGCTCTTGACCACGACCACCTCGTTGTCATCGATGCCGTACACGCGCTTGGCGTAGTCCTCGTTGAGGTTCTCACGCATATCGAGGATGCCGTAGTAGGCGCCGTTGAGGTACACGACCGCGAACTGCGAGAGGCTGTTGTCGAGGTCGGGCGCGACCTTCGAGGCCCAGTTGTTGACGATGCCGTCGCGCAGCAGCGTGGCGTCCTTCGGGTCGCAGGCGGTGTGCAGCAGGGAATCGTTGCCGCCGTTGCGGAGGATGAAGCTGTCATACTTGTCGAGTGTCTTGCCCGCGTCGGGCCCGGCCTTGACCGTGCGGCTCTCAAACAGGGTGTACGCAAAGCTGCCCTTGCCGGTATAAGCGGCATTGTCACCGAAATAACCGTCCTTGCGGGCAATCAGCTTGAAGGATTTCTGCGCAAGCGAGCGGGAGGAGCCGCCGAACAGACGGAGTCCGGCGTCCTGCGCGATGACGGTCTCGCCGGCCGGCGTGACGACGGACACGTGCGCGGGCTTTTCAATCTTGTCGTTGATGTTTGAGGTGATCTTATTGAGGTCCTTTTCGTCCACGGAGATCATGACCGTCCAGAGGGCGGAAAGGGAGGTGCGGACGTACTCCTGCGTCACGACGGAGCTGATCCGGGTGCCGGAGGCATCAAAGCAGGCCGCGCGGATGGTCGCACCGTCGCCGTCCTTTTTCAGCAGGGAAAGCGCGGACGTGTATGCCTTCGTGCTCTTGGAGCTCTTGGCGGGCGCGGAGCCGTCGGTCGTATAGCGGATGACCGTTCCCTCCGGTGCACCGTCCGGCAGGGACAGCTCGAGCGTCAGCGCGTCGGCAAAGACGCCGCCGGGGACGGAGAAGACGGGAGCCGTCGGGTCATAGGCAAGCTCGGGCTCCGCTTCTGTATCGGGCGCGGACGTAAAGCCCCCGGCCGTCTCGTCGGGCAGTGTGATCTCTTCGCCGGTCTCGTCTGTACCGGACGACGGATTCACACAGGCCATCAGGGAGCCCGCGGTCATAAGAAAGCACAGGATCAGGCAAATAAGGGTCAGCGGGACGGAACGTCCGCCCGAAGAGTGGGTGTGTCGCATCATGGAGGCACCGCCTTTCAAAAGATATTTAATTATACCATATTATTTAAACGATTGCAACAGTCTGACGCGTAAAATATGGGATCGTTTGATGCCTTTCGGCACAACAGACAAAAAATTCCGGCGTATTTGGTTGATTCTGCCCCTTTGCAAAACACCCGGAATCCTGTATAATGGAGGCAGGCCCGGAAAGGACCGTCATCAAACCGTTAAGGAGGATACTATGGAGCTTCATGTTATCAATATAGCCGCGGACAGACATTTCATCACGATCACGCTGGACGGTTATACGCCGGCGCCCGCCGTTCTGACCGCTTATCTGCCCGTATTCGGGGCAGACGCACCCGTCCTGCACCGGTCTGTCGTGACTGCCGGCTCGAAGCTGATCAACCTTGCCCGCGTATGTGACGGGCAGGATCTGCTGACCTGCCGCTTTGTGCTGACTGTGGACGGGGAGCCTGTGCCGGGCGTCCGTTACGTCGAGGACGTCTGCGACCCGATGCGCGCGTTCCCGTACCCCGAGGCCGACACCAAGAAGGGCTGCCAGATCTCCGACGCGGAGGACGCGAAGATTCTCGGTGTCAAGCACTCTGCCCTGAACGTCAACGAAGGCGATTTCCTGCTCCTTGAGCCGGAGGAGGGGAACACCATCGAGTACGTCTACAACGGACGCACCTTCTACTTCAACAAGCACATGGTCGAGCGTGAGGACGCCCGCATCAAAAACCTCTCCGACATCGGCGTCATCATCACGCTGATCCTCCTCAACAGCCCGCATTGGGAGACAAAGATCAAGCCCGAATTCTGGCAGATCATCCGTCATCCCGCGTATACGGACGACGACTCGGAGGCGCTGATCTCCGCGTTCAATCTGCGGACGCCCGAGGGCGTGGCGTACTACTCCGCGTTCATCGCGTTCCTGACCGACCGGTATACCCGTGAGGACGGCTGCTTCGGCAAGGCGTACGGCATGATTGTCGGCAACGAGGTCAACTCCGGATACGTCTGGTGCAACGCGGGCCTGCAGAACGTGGTCGATTATTCCACCGAGTACGCCTCCGCCGTCCGCCTGACGTGGCAGGTCGCAGCCTCCGTTTACGCGAATATGCGTATCTACCTCTCATTCGACCACTTCTGGACGGATTCCAATTTCGGCGGCAACGCGCCGCTCAAGTACTACGGAACGCGCCCTGTGCTGGAGACGCTGAACGCGGTCCTTACGTCCGAGGGTCAGGTGCCGTGGAACATCGCGTTCCATCCGTACCCGCAGGACCTCAACTTCCCGGACTTCTGGAACGATACCGACGCGACGCCGGACGACGACGCCAAGATCATCACGTTCAAGAACCTCGAGGTGCTGGCCCGGTTCACCTACGAGCCTGCCTACCTGTACAGGGGCGCGCGGCGCCGCATCATCCTGTCCGAGCAGGGCTTCAACTCGCATTGGACAATGGAGTCCGAGGTGCTGCAGGCGTGCGCCTACGGACGTGCCTACCGCAAGGTCATGTCCATCCCCGAGATCGACAGCTTCATCCTGCACGCGC
>JAKSPU010000027.1 GCA_024404505.1 Clostridia bacterium | reverse complement strand
CGGGATGAGGAGACCGAGGAGAGGGGGCGCCGCAGCGCCCCCTCTCCTCGGTAAAAAGATAATATCTTCTCCCCCTCCCGCGCACGGGAGGGGGCCGGGGGGTAGGTCCCCGAGCGCAGTTGAAAGTGCGAGGCGTTCCCCGCTCCGCGAGAGCGGGGGGCAGGGAGTGAGGGCGGCAATTATAAGGGGCAAACAGGCTGTAGAAAACGACAAGCCGCCGGAAAATCCCGGCAGCCTGTCGTTTATGATATGCGATACTTCCGCGTAAGCGTCAGAATACCTGCACGGCGGTGCGCTCAACGGGGAGCGCCCGGCGGTAGGCGTCAAGGAAACGGGCAAAGCCGGCAGCGTCCTCTGCGGAAGCCGTCAGCGTGGTCGACGCGGCTTCCTTGAAGGCGGTCCCGTCCAGCCAATCGGCAAGGCTCCGGCCTTCTCCGTCCGACACGCAAGCCAGCATATAGGCCGCGAGCAGCGCCATACCGTAGGGGCCGCCCTCGCCTGCCGTCTCCATGACGGACACGGGCGCACCGACCGCCGCGGACAGCAGCCGCTGCCCGACGCCGGGCGTCTTGAAGAAGCCGCCGTGACCGTACAGCCTGTCGACCTGCACGTCCTCCTCCTTGGTGAGGATGTCAAGCCCCAGCTTGAGCGTTGCCAGCGCGGAAAGCAGGTGGGTGCGCATGAAGTTGGCAAGCGTCATACGGGCGTCCGGGGTGCGGAGGAACAAGGGCCGGCCCGCGTCGAGGTCAGTCACGCCCTCGCCGGACAGGTAGTTGAAGGACAAGAGGCCGCCGCAGTCCGCGTCCCCCTCCAGCGCCTTGTTGAAGAGGAGCGTGAACAGCGTACCTCTGTCGACGTCCGCGCCGATCAGGGACGCGAACTCGCTGAACAGGCCGACCCACGCGTTGATGTCCGAGGTACAGTTGTTGCAGTGGACCATGGCAACGGGCGCCCCGTCAGGCGTCGTGACCATGTCGATCTCGCGGTGTACACCGAGCGGATGCTCGGTCACGAGCATAGCGAAATCAGACGTTCCCGCAGAGACGTTGCCCGTCCGGGGGCGGACCGAATTCGTCGCCGTCATGCCGGTGCCGGCGTCACCCTCGCAGGGCGCGAGCGGGATACCGGGCAGAAGGTCGCCGTCCGGATCGAGCAGACGGGCACCCGACTCCGTCAGGCTGCCTCCGCAAACGCCTGCGGGCAGCACCTTCGGCAGGATGTCCCGGATGCGCCACGGCTGGCCGTGGATGCGGTCGAACGCGTCAAGCATGGCTTGATCGTAGTCCCGGGCTTCACTGTCGATGGGGAACATACCGGACGCCTCTCCGATGCCCATGACGTGTTCACCGGTGAGCAGGTAATGGACGTGTCCCGCCAGCGTGGTCAGGCGGGCGATACGCCCGACGTGCTGCTCCCCGTTCAGGATCGCCTGACACAGGTGCGCGATGCTCCACCGCTGGGGGATATTGAAGCCGAACAGAGCGGTCAGCTTTTCGGCAGCCTCGCCCGTCACGGTGTTCCGCCACGTCCGGAAGGCGGCAAGCTGTTTGCCGTCCGCGTCAAAGGGCAGGTATCCGTGCATCATGCCGGAGATGCCGATCGCGCCGACCTTCGTCAGCGTCAGCCCGTACTTTTCCTTTACGTCTGCCTTGAGTGATGCGAAGCACGCCTGCAGACCGGTGATGACCTCCTCCATCGGGTACGTCCAGATGCCGTTCTCCAGCCTGTTTTCCCATTCAAAGCTGCCGGAGGCGGCGGGGATCAGGGTATCATCCAGAAGGACGGCCTTGATGCGGGTGGAGCCCAGCTCGATACCGACGACGCAGGACGAAAGGTCAGTCATAGAAGGGATTCTCCTTTGCGTAGGGCAGATTTTTCGGCTGATTGTAGGCGATGTCGCCGACACCGAGGAAGTGGAACACCTCAAAGAGCGCCTTGCCGCAGTGGGCGAACGCGACCGCACCGTGGTGCGGGTAGCGCTTCTCGATCAGGACGTGGCGGTAGAAACGGCCCATCTCTCTGATAGCAAAGACGCCGATGCCGCCGAAGGAGCCGGTCGGGACGGGCAGGACCTCGCCCTCGGCGACGTAGGAACGGAGAACACCCTCGCTGTCGCACTGCAGACGGAAGAAGGTGATGTCGGAGGGCGCGATGTCGCCCTCGAGCGTGCCGCGGGTGAAGTCGGGATCACTCCCCTGCGGCTCCAGCAGACGGTGCTGGATCAGCTGGTACTTCACGGCACGGTCGGCGCACATCTTGCAGGACGGCGTGTTGCCGCAATGGAAGCCCATGAAGGTGTCGGTGAGCTTGTAGTCATAGCTGCCCTTGACGGCCTTGTCGTAGAGCGAAGCGGGAACGGTGTTGTTGATGTCGAGCAGCGTGACGGCGTCGGCGGTGACGCAAGCGCCGATGTACTCGGACAGCGCACCGTA
The DNA here is from genome assembly GCA_024404505.1 of Clostridia bacterium. GTDB lineage: Bacteria > Bacillota > Clostridia > Oscillospirales > CAG-272 > CAMEON01. The sequence continues at coordinate 23,069 of JAKSPU010000027.1, read as the reverse complement.
GATATCGACCTCGCAGGCCACGGGGATGCCGCGCGATGCCAGACGGCTGTTGACGTAGCAGGGCTCAAAGCCGAACTGCTCCGGGAAAGCGGGCCAGCACTTGTCTGCGAACGCGACGTACTGCCGTGCGCCCTTGTGCGCCTCGGCCCAGTCGAGCAGCGTCAGCTCAAACTGCGCCATGCGGGGCAGCAGATCGCCGAAGTAACGTCCCTCGCCCATCTCGGCCTTCATATCCTCGCAGACGGCGGGGATACGGGGGTCATTCGCGTGGGCCTTGTAAGAGACGAGCAGATCAAGCTCGGAGTTCTCCTCGACCTCGACACCCAGCTCGTACAGACCCTTGATGGGCGCGTTGCAGGCGAAGAAATCCTGCGGACGGGGGCCGAAGGTGATGATCTTGAGGTTTTTCACGCCGATGACGGCACGGGCAACAGGCACGAAGTCGGCGATCATACCGGCAATGTCCGAAGCGGTGCCGACGGGATATGCGGGGATGTAGGCGTCGATATGACGCATACCGAGATTATAGGCGCAGTTGAGCATACCACAGTAGGCGTCACCGCGGCCGTTGATGAGGTCACCGTCGCCCTCGGCGGCTGCCACGTACATACACGGGCCGTCGAATCTCTGTGCGATCAGCGTCTCGGGCGTCTCGGGGCCGAAGTTGCCGAGGAAAACGACGAGCGCGTTGCAGCCGGCAGCCTTGACGTCGTCCAGCGCCTTCAACATATCCTTCTCGTTCTCGACGGTCACGAGGCACTCGTACAGATCGCCCGTGTACGCCGCCTTGATGGCAGAACGGCGCTTTTCGGACAGTGCGATCGGGAAGCAGTCGCGGGACACGGCGACAAGTCCGAGCCTTACGACGGGAATATTGCTCATGTTCATATCGGGATCCTCCATAATATTTAAACATTCGGCGGACAGGGGATGCTGACTTAATTATACCATGGCGCCCCTTGATTTGCAAGTCTCTTTTTGTCATGAAATGGCCATTTTTTGCCTTTCGGAATCTGAACCCTGTAAAATACCGCTTTCCTTCATGACCCGAACCCTCACCCCCTACCCCCTCCCGTTCGCGGGAGGGGGAGTTATACATATTTTTACGCAGGGAGAAGGGGTCCCCGCATAGGCGTTATGGTACCACGCGATGCGCGATGGTATCAAAAAAGGTGGGCGCCCATGACGGCACCCACCGATCTCGTTCGGCGTAAACCAAACCTCAGTTTATTCATTGCCCATAAAGTTCTTGGGATCCCTAAGCCCTTCTTTCAAGAAGGGCTTAGGCGGGGTCCGGGGCAGAGCCCCGCAACCGCATCCCGGGGGCGCGGGGCAGAGCCCCGCAACCGCATCCCGGAGGCGCGGGGCAGAGCCCCGCACGTTCTCTCCTTCATCAGAAATTGTAATCCCTCGGCACGCGGGACCGCAGGTTGGAGGCGTTCATTTCCAGACCGCCGTTGAACCAGGTGATCTTGTACTTTTTGCAGAGGGAGATGAGGCGGGAGTTCTTGTCCTTGTCCGTGTTCTTCTGGGTGCTGAGCCAGATATCGGAGAACAGCACCTGGATCGAGGACTGTTCGATATGGTCCTGATAGCCCTCGGACGAATGAGCGGCAGCCTCCGCCCACAGTGCTTCCATCTCCCGGAGGAACGTCATATCGACGCTGCCGTCCTCGAGGCGGTCCGGCGCCCACGCCGCGCGCAGATCACAGTTAGCCTCCAGATGACTCATCGCACTTCTCTCGCACATCTTGTCGATGTAGGTGCGGATGTACTGCCAGCCCTCGCCGTAGTACGCCTGCAGGAACTCGTCCATATAAGCGTAGTACCGCTCCTCGGACATGGTCGGCTCCCACATCAGCTTGGCGAGCAGGTAGGTCCGCAGCGCACCGAACTCACCGGATTGGCCCTGACTGTTGCCCTGCGCGTACATACCTTCCACACGGTGTGCAGCGTAGATCGCCAGATCCTCCCGCATGATCTTAAAGTCCGGATACGGACTCAGATAGTACTGGTAGTTCGTGGTGTAGTCCCAGACACACAGACGCTCGGTGATGGCAGCCCAGCCTTCGAGGATCTCGCCGTACTCCTTGGAGCGCGAGCAGGTTTCGTCACCGATGACGTGCGAATAGCAGGAATCGATCGGCGCCAGCATCACGATGATGTTCTTGTTCGGCTTGATGGTCTTGGGCGGTGTCAGCGTGTTCTGGTAGGCCAGCGTGCGGATGTAGATATCCGGATAGTCCTCGGCAAGCATATCGGACAGCTTATTGAGGAAGGAGATCACCGCACCGGAGTAGCCCTCCGCCTTGTACAGCGCCCGGCAGTTCTCGCAGGTGCAGAAGCTCTCACTGTCGTTCTGCGATACCACGACGTACCTGGCGTCCGGATTGCTCTTGAGCTTCTTCTTGACGGCCTTGTAGACCTTCTTCAGCACTTCCTCGTCTGTCAGGCAGGGCTGCTTCGACAGACCGTCACCCGTTTCGGACAGGGATCCGAGATTGTGGTCAGCCAGCAGCGGCTTGATGCCGCCGCCGTAGATCAGCAGGTTCCTGTCGTCGTTGCGGGCGTTGATCTTGGACTTGGCGCCGAACGCGTTGGCGTTGAGGGTATCCGTCGCGTCGGCATCGTTGAGGTTGATGCAGGTCCACGAGGTGTTGCGGTACAGGAACGCCGGCATATAGCGGACGTTCAAGTCTGCGGGAATGGCGATCTCCTCCGCGGGCAGCACCTTTTCAAGCGTCTGCGTGAAGAAGCGCACGCCGATGTACTCATCAAGGAAGCTGTACACACCGTTGGGCGTACCCTGATTGCTGTCACCGGAAATATACAGGCGTCCGTTCTCACAAAGCAGCAGGTAGCCCTCCGAGAGCAGGCCCTCGCGCATGGAACGGACGGTGTCCGTGTCCCGCGCGGTGTGTCCGACCGCGATCTCATGCCCGTACGTTTCGCTGTCGGGCTTGGCTTCGATCTTCTTGCCGGTAGCCATGGAGAGATAGTACGCAAGATCGACAGCCGCGGTCCTGTCCGCGACGATCGTCGCGTCGAAGTCCTCGCTGTCACGCTCCAGCGGCATCCCGTCGGCGGCTGCGGGGTAGATCACGGTGAATTGGTCAACGGGCACTCCGGCGATGGTCAGCGACTTGACACCGGGGCCCTCATAGTCGAAGATCGTCGGCACGATCACGGGAGCGGTATCCGGCTCGGTCGCGGGCTCGGTATCGGGCTCGGTGTCCTCCTCCGTGGCGGGAACGGTCGGCTCATCCGTCTGAACGTCGGGATCGGTCGCGCCGGGCGTTTCCGCGGACGTGTCCGTCGGGACCTCGGGTGTCTTACCGCCGTCGCAGCCGGTCAGCAGCAGGAGAGAAGCCGCAAGCAAAAGGACCGTCAGCACGAGAGCTGAAAGCGATTTCATAGAAACGTATTTCATAGTGAAACTCCTTGACGAACAATTTGAAAGGACGCCGCGCGGGGGACACGAAGCCGGAAACCGGTTGAATGTCGGCACCGCGCGGCGCTTTTGTGTGTCAGATCAATCCTTGCGCTTGTTCAGCACGACGGCACCGCCGAGCAGGACGATCAGCAGAGCGGCGGAAGCGGACAGAACGCTCGAGCAGCCCTTGTCGTTCCCGCCCTCATCAGTGGCTGCGGGATCGGTCGCGGGATCGGTCGCAGGCTCCGTTGCCGGCTCGGTAGCGGGAACGGTCGCGGGCTCCGTTGCAGGCTCGGTCGCGGGATCGGTCGCGGGCTCGGTGGGAGCCTCGGTATCGGCGGAGGTGATCAGCGTATAGATCGCCTTGACCTCGATGTCCTTGTTCTCCAGCTTGAAGGACTCCCATACGCCCTCGCAGCCCTCCTTGGCAGGCACTTCGGGCACGTCGATGGACTTGGCGCCCTCCTCGTAGGTCACGGTGGCAATGACCTTGTCGCCGTCCTTGAAGGTGACGGTGTAGGTAGCCTTGGGTGCGGGCCTGCCGTAAACCTCGATCTCGCCGACCTCGGACAGGTAAGAGCCGTCCTGCTCCTGCAGCCAGCTTGCGCGGTCCACGCGGAACGCAACGTATTTGCAGACAGTCGGCGTGAAGGCCAGCACGGTGGGATCGGTCGTGGCGTCAGCCTGACTTTCGTTGATGTTCTTGACAGAAGCAACGGGCGTCATATCGTCCATCGTCATACCGGTCAGGATGGTAAAGGAGGACGGGAAGCCGCTGCCGTCGAGGAACAGCTGGGGGAACACATTCACGCAGCCGACTTCAAATTTGCCGTTAAGGTCGATGTACACATAGATCTCCTGATCCTGCTCCGCGAAGAAGGGGCCGGTTCCGGCCGTCCAGCCGAGGGGATCGGTCTGCTCGACAAAGGGGACCAACAGACCGTCGGTCAGCATCTGAGCACTGAAGAAGGAAGCCTCCATGGAGTGATCCGTCGACACGTACTTGCCGAGCGCGACGTTCTCATACAGAGTAGCGTTCTTCTCGAAGACGAAGGCTTCCTCCTCCACCTCGTAGACGCCGCTGGTGGTCTTGGCGTACAGATGGAAGTCATAGGTGCCGACAGGCAGGTATCCGAGATTGACCGTCAGGTCAAAGCGCTCGGCCTTGGCGAAGAAGCCGTGCAGGCCCTCCTCGGGAGCCATGAAGCTGTCGTCCCAGATGATATCGTCGTTGGTGAGGGAGTAGCCGTACTGCAGCAGGTCGCTGCCGTCCAGCGGATTGGCCCAGCCGCGCACGCGGAACGTGGTAATGGAACCGTCCTCGTCCACGATCCACTCGCCGTAGGTCTCGTCGAACCATCTGTCGGCGGTCAGGGTAGCGGTGCTTTCATGCTTGGCGCTCTTTTTCTCGTCGATGTTGTTGACCTCGACGACGTCGGTGCAGACCTGCAGCTCGCTGCTGTCCGCGCTCACGCTCACGGCCAGCGCGGCGGTGAGAGAGACGATCATTGCAAACGCCAGAAACAGGCTGATAACTTTTGCTTTCATGATGAATATCTCCTTGTAATAAATTTCAATCCGTTCCAAGAAACGGTTATTGACTCTTCATGCACCACCGCGCAATGCGCGGCCGGCGTTTTTACTGCCCGAACACGTCCTTGAGGAACGCGACGGAAAGATCGTGCCAGCGGGAATAGTCCGCGTAATTTTTACCGAGCCCGATGCCGTGGGCGCCGTCGTTGAACAGGTAGCACTCCACCCGCAGCCCGGCCTCCTCCATGTCCTTCTGCATCGCCTGCGCGTTCAGCCGGACGGACACGGTGTCGTCCTTCTTGTAGGCGAACATGAAGGTCGGGGGCAGCGCCTCGAGCCGGTAGGTGTAGCTGTACTTTGCGATCGCGTCCGGATCCTTCTGTTCCCCGTTGAGGAAGATGATCGGCACGGTATAGTAGGCGTTCTTCATATTGACGAGCGGATACCCCAGCACCAGCGCGTCCGGGTGTGAGTCACACCAGCCGATGGCGCTTTCCGATGCGCCCTCATACAGCTCGTCCGCGTGCTCGGCAATGACCATGGCGAGATGTCCGCCTGCGGAGAAGCCGCACACCGCCACCTTGTCGCGGCTGATGCCGAACTCATCGGCATAGTACCGCACGAACTGCACCGCGCGCTGGGCGTCGGCCATGATTGCATGGCGGTCGTAGGTCACGCTGCCCGACACGCCCGCCGCGTCATAGCGGTAACGCACCACGAACGCGGACAGGCCCGCGGCGTTGTACGCTTCGGCGATCTCGATGCCCTCTCCGCCGTCGGTCCTCTGGAAGTAGCCGCCGCCGGGGAAGATGACCACGCAGGCGGTCGAGCCTTCAACGAGGTAGGGCGCGATGGTGGGCGCAAGGCCGACCTTTTCGTCGTAGAAGGGGATCTCCATATCCGCGAACAGCGGGATCTCCCGGTGCGCGGACACGTCGTCCGCCGTGAAGTTCGGGGGCACGGGATCAAAATCAGGCGTCGTGTCCGCCTCCGTGGCAGGCTCCGTGACAGGGAACGTGCCGGGCTCCGTCACGCTGTCCGCGTCCTCTGCGTTCCCGGTGCCGTCCGCCGGCTCCGTATCCGTTCCGACCGGCCCGTCATCGGGCGTTTTGCCGCATCCGGCCAGCCCGAGGCACAAACCGACCGTGCAAAGGAGGAGCAGTGCCGACAAGGCAGCCGCAAGCAGAGAAGTCCGTCGTTGATTCATGATTCTGTCTCCTTTTTCAGGGTAGTACCGCGGCATGACCGCCGCGGGCAGCCGACCAAGCCGCGGATCCCGAAGCTGATATTTCATTATATCATATTCTTTTATGCTTGTCAAGACGAGCCGACGACGAATTCTTCACCGGCGCGCTTACAGGCTCCATACCGTATACAACACCGACGGCTTCCCGTCGCCGGGATACTTCTGGTAGTAGACCGTCAGGATGCGTCCGTCGTCCAGCTCGACGGACGCGGGGTATCCGAGATCGCCGTCCGAGGCCCTGTCGTCAAGGATATACTCGTCGGGCCACGTCTCTCCCATGTCCCGGCTGACGACCGCCCGCTCGCCGAAGGGTGCCTCACGGCGTCCGAACACACAGACAAGCGCTCCGGACGAGTGCAGCAGGAGGTGAGGAGGCGAGCCGGATATACCGAGGCAGCGCCACGGACTCCACGTCCGGCCGCCGTCGCGGGAGGTGGTCGAATATACGGTGAAGCCGTGCGCCACGCCCGCGCCCTGCGCCCGGATCACGCCGAACAGGCTGCCGTCCGGAAGCTCGACGACGTGCGGCTCATGGAAGTGGTCCCATGACAGGTCGGCAGGCTTCCCGCAGAGACCGCGTCTTTCCCATGTGTAACCGCCGTCCGTGCTGGCGTAGGCAGCCACGACGCCCGGCTCCTCCGGGACCGCGCAGGTTGACGAATACAGTTCCTTGCCGAGGTAGATGAGCGTCCCGTCCCGGCAGAGGGAGGGACCGTGCGGCGCGGATACCGGCAGGCGCACCGGGTCCGACCACGTCATCCCATAGTCCTCCGATACGCGCAGGAACGACCCGCCCGCCGCCTGCTCCGGCGTGAGGAACGGGTACGCCCCCAGCATCCCCACGACGGGACCGCCCTCGACGGGCTGTGCGCTGTTCTTGATGGCGGTATAGTACTCGTGAAGGTACACGTCGGTGGGATGGGAGAACCACGTCACCAGCATCCGGCCGCCGCCCATGTACAGGATCCCGGCGTCACGGTCGTCAAGGCAGGTGTCGTTGATGACGATCGGCGGCGACCACGTGCGTCCCCCGTTCCGGCTGACATACATGGCCGTCTTCCCGAACGGGCAGATATGCTCCATGCGGAAGGACGAGGCAACGGCGTACAGTACGCCGTTCTCGTCACGACAGACGGACGGCCAACCCTGATACCCGAACAGGCTGCCTGTCCGGCGGTTGACGATACCGTGTATGGCTTCGGGTGTTTTCAACATATCTATACTCCTTTCTGTTCCCTGCCCGCGCCGGCAGGGAGGGTGCGGCCGATTCAACGGAAATCCGTGGGCGATACGCCCGTCATCTCCCGGAAATTCCGGTTGAAGCTGCGGATGGAGGTAAAGCCGCAGGCGTACGCGATATCGGAAACGCTCTGCTCCGTGTTCTGCAGCAGGTAGCACGCCTGATTCAGCCGCCGCCGGGTGACGTAGGCGTTATACGTTATCCCGACGCGGTCGGCAAAGAAGCGGGACAGGTAGGTGTAGCTGTAATTCATCTCCTTCGTGAGAGACGCGAGCGAGCAGCTCTCACGGTAATGCTGCTCGATGAAGGTCAGGACGCGGTGCAAAAGCAGTACGTCCCGGCTGAACTCGCCGCGATCGGGCTCCTCGGTCAGATTCGCCTCAAACGCGTCGCACAGGTAGTAAAGGAAGCCCTTGATGCCGTACTTGGAGCCGTGATCCCGGGCCGACAGGAACAGAGTACGGTAAAAATCCGTGTCAAGCGACAGCACGGGCGACGTCAGCCGCTGCTTCTGGAAGCGCTCGCCGGCGTGTCCGATCAGTTCCGGTGAAAAGATACACAGGATATGCTTCCCGTGTCCCTCTGTCCGGAGTCCGTGGATGCGGTGGGGCTTGATGAGGATCATATCGCCCGCCGACAGCAGGTAGTCGATCCCGTCGAGCGTGACCGTCATGCTGCCCTCCAGCATGAGAATGATCTCAAAGCATCGATGCAGGTGCAGCGGGAAAGCGAAATCCTCATGCTGCTCGACGATGAAGTAATCGCTGTCGATCCCGTGTATGCTTTGGTAAAAACACTGTTCCATACGCCGCCTCCTCCGTGAATTCATCTTCAGTATAGCACACCGGCATTTTCCTGTCAAGGGACAGAGCAAAAAATGGCTCTCTGCCGGCGGAGGCCCTGCGTTTCAGCATCGCCGGAAGTTCTGCTGAACTTTTTCCCCCACCCCCCTGACCCCCCGCCCCACGGGCGGGGGGAATACCTTATTTTATAGCAGGGAGAAGGGAGCGGCTTCGCCGCTCCCTTCTCCCTGCACCCTCATCCTGCGGGACGCGGGAAACGCCTCGTGCCTTCGGCGCCCATGACGGAACCCACCTATCTCGTTCGGCGTAAACCGAACTTCAGTTTATTCATTGCCCATAAAGTTCTTGGGATCCCTAAGCCCTTCTTTTAAGAAGGGCTTAGGCGGGGTCCGGGGCAGAGCCCCGCAAATGCGTCCCCGGGTCGTAGGTCAGAGCCCCGCTTTTAAGATTATCTGAAAATATTGCCCGATCCCTATTGACAACAGCCGCGCCGTGCGGTATGATTGACAGAGGAAAGCGTCCTCAATAAAGAAGGGAGGCCCGGCATGGATCGGAATTTTTACGATGAGCTTACATACGACAGCCTGAAGGATCTGCTTCACGAGCCGAAGAACAAATACCGCATCTATCCCATCGAGCATAACCTGTGCGATCCCGGCGCAAATCAGGAAACGCACGTCGCTCACATCAGGGAAGGCGGCGCCGGCGGATTCGTGTCCAACGTGACGTGGGAGGACCCCCGCTGGATGAAAAACCCCGATAACCTCGCAAGACTGCGGCACGCAGCCGATCTGGCGGAAAAGAACGGGATGCAGATCTGGATGTACGACGACTACTACTATCCGAGCGGCATGGCCAACGGATACGCCGTGAAGGATCATCCGGAGTATATGGCGCATTTTCTGGACTTTTACGCCGCTCCCGTTAAGGCCGGGGAAACGGTCTCCCTGCCGGCGGACAACGACGGATACCTGTCCGCGGGGCTCTACGATCCTGATGACTATTCCCTGCTCTGCCCGCTGACCGTGACCGACGGCACCGTGACCGCCCCTGCCGACGGCCTTCTGACAGCGTTCTTCCATAACCACGAGTACGCGGAAGCCAAACAGGAGCCGGGCAAAGCCAAGGGACACACCGACCACGTGAGCCGCGAGGCGGTCGGAGCGTTCATCCGCGAGGGCCTGCAGCCGGTCGCGGACGCCGTCGGCATGAGCCGTTTTTCGGCCCTGTTCACCGACGAGCCGACCCTGTCCCGCGTGTACATGGCGTGGGATCGCGGCAGATGCGAGACCTCCTGTCTCCCGGCTCCGTACAGCGACGAGCTGTCTGACACCTACCGCGATATGTGGCACGAGGACCTTGTGGACAAGCTGATGATGCTGTTCACCGGCGATTCCGTCGAGGCACGCCGCACCCGCGTCCGCTATTACAAAACGCTCTCCGTGCTGGCCAGACGTAACTTCACCGATCAGGTGCGGGAGTGGTGCCATGCGAACGGCACGCTGTCCTCCGGTCACTTTCTCCTTGAGGAAGGGTTGAAATTCCACGTCTGCTATTACGCCGATTTCATGCGCGTCGTGGGCGGGCAGGACATCCCCGGCTGCGACGTGCTGTGCGCGGACGCGTCCCTGTACTGGAAGCGCGGGTACGGCTTCTCGACCGGCTGCTCGTTCGCGCCCAAGTACCCGTCCTCGCTGGCGCGCCTTGAGGGCGGGAACGTCACCATGCTGGAGATATGCCCCGTCATGTACGAGGAAAAGGTGAGGAAGGACCCCTTCAAGGAGTTCATGGGCCTGTCCACCTACATGATCTTCGGCGGCATCACCCACTACAACGCCTACGGCTACTACTATATTCGCGACGAGGAGCAGCACCGGACGCTCAACCGCTACGTCGGCCGCCTCCTGACCCTTTTGCGGAACGCGCAGCCGGACACGAACGTGGCGGTCTACTACCCCATCGCGCAGATGCAGAGTCTCTTTGCCCTGCGGACACTGACCCACAGCCCGGACCCCGCGAAGGCCGTGGACCTGCTGCCCGGGACCGACGAGCTGGAATCGGATATGGAGATTCTGTCCGAGACGCTGTACCGGGCCGGCTTCGACTACCACGTCATCGACGAGGATCATCTGCTGAAGGCCGATATCGGGAACGGTCTCTCCTGCGGATTCGTCCGCGCCGATACCCTGATCGTCCCGTTTTCCGAATTTCTGACCCTGCCGGTGCTGCGGCAGCTGAAGACGTTCGTCGAAGCCGGCGGGAAGCTCATCTTCCTCAAGACCCTGCCCCTCTACGATGAGGCGGGGCATGACGAAGAGGCTGCCGCGCTGCTGCGGACGATCCCGTATACGTTCATTCCCGATCTCACGCGGCTGCCCGCGGAGATCGACTATCCCTCCGGCATCCGGCTGAAGGCGCAGGAGATGCTGCTGTCGCCGTACCGGCTGGACGGCAGACGCTTCTGGTACGTCGTCAACACGTCGGAGGCGGATATCACCGTGGAAGCCGAGGGCAGGGGGACCGTGTACGACCCCGAGCATGACGTCTGGTCCGAACTTACGGAGACGTTCGTGCTTCCCGCTGAACGCGGCTTCATCGTGTTCGAGGAAGCCTGACCACACGAAACCCAACAGGCCGCGGTGCGGACAGTACCGCGGCGGAAAGGACTAAAAGCATGAATAAACGTGAACACGTCCTGCGCGCTCTCCGTCACGAAACGGACAGCATCGTACCCATGTGCATCCATCTGACGGGAGACTGCTATAACGTCTATTCCGACCGTCTGCTGGCCGATTACGCCGACGCGGACATCATGGACGATTATCGATCCGGCTTCCTGTCCCGGATCGAGGCGGTCAACCTCGCCATCGGCAACTTCATGCTGCCGGCACCGTTCCCGTGGTGGGATTGGGATTGGGCACAGAGACCCGCAGCCTACGACGATCCCGACGAGGCGCCGAAGATGCTGCCTCCCATCGTCCGCTGGGACGCCGCGGACTACTGCTTTGAGCGGACGAAGACGCTCCGGGACAAGTACGGCGTATACATGGCCGCTTTCGTCTGGGGCAGCCATTGGGAGAAGGCCAACGCCGTCCGCGGCATCGAGAATATGCTGGCCGACATGGCAGGAGAGCCCGAGGCCGCGCAGCGCCTGCTGGATTTCATCATCGACACGAATATGCCGTACCTCGAGAAAATGGTCACCTGTCCGGATTACGACGGCATCCTGCTCGGAAGCGATTGGGGCACCCAGCGCGATCTCATCATGTCCCCCGAAATGTGGCGGGAGATGATCGCACCCGGCGAGATGCGTGAGTATCGGGTCATAAAAGCATCCGGAAAGCAGCTCATGGTCCACTCCTGCGGCGACATCCGGAAGATCTTGCCCGACCTGTGTGAGATGGGCGTGGAAATGCTCAACCCCGTCCAGCCGGAATGCATGGACCTCGCGTTCCTGAAGCAGGCCTACGGAGATAAGCTGACCTTCTGGGGCGGCATATCGACGCAGCGCGTCCTGCCCTACGGCACGCCCGCCGAGGTCAGGGCGGAGGCTGCCCGCGTGATCCGGCTGATGAGCAATCACGGCGGCTACGTCACCTGCTCGTCGCAGGAGATCCAGACCGACGTCCCGTACGAAAACCTGTGCGCCCTGATCGACACCGCGCGGGAGTTCGCGGGACTATGACCCTTACGGAGGATAATACCATGAAACACATCCCGAACAGACATACCGTTTATCAGCTTTCCCCCGCGTCCCCGCTTACGGAGCGCTGGCGCGACGCTTCCCCGCTCGGCAACGGCCTTCTCGGCGCACTCGTCTTCGGCAGCGTGGGCATCGAGGAGATCGTCCTGACCCGGGGAGACCTGTGGCAGGGCGGCGGTGACGACACGTCACGCGGCATCCCCGACTGCGGCGATATCCTCGGCGATATGCGTGCGCTCATGGACGAGGGCCGCTACGCGGAGTCCAACCGCCTCCTCTGGGACAGGCTGAGCGCCAACGGCTACGGCTACGGCATCGCCTGCCCTGCCCCGCTCGGCGAGGTCACACTGACCTTCGGGTACGACGGCCTCTCGACCGGCTACCGCCGTGCCCTGCATCTCGATACCGCGGAGAGCGAGGTGACGTATACAGTCGGCCGCATCGCCGTTTCCCGCCGCTTCTTCGCCTCCCGCGCCGACGGACGGCTGTGGGGACGCATCGAGGCCTCCGGTCCGATCGACCTTACCGCCGGGATCGGTTTTTACCACGCAGGCACACCGGCTTCCGAAGCCGTGCGCGGGCTTGCCGGTGAGTCAACCCCCGCCGGATACCCCGGCACCGTCCTCTATACCCGTCCGGACGGGCGCGGGAACACATGGAGCGCCGTCATGCGCGTGATCCCGGACGACACGGAAGCCCCGCAGGCCGCCGGCGGCAGCGTGACCCTCAAGGGCGTCACCGGCGTGACGATCATAGTCGAAACGCTGCGCGAGACGGAGACGCAGACCGCCGCCATGACCGCCGCAGCCCTGCAGGCCGTTCCCGCCGACTACGAGGCTGCCCGCTCCGCCCACGTCCGCCTGCACGGCGCCCTGTACGGCTGCGCCGACGTCAGGCTGTACGACTCCGCCCCGCACAGCAACGAAGCTCTGCTGGCAGAGGCCTACGACGGTACCGTTTCGCCGGAGCTGACCGAAAAGCTGTGGCGCATGGGCCGCTACCTGTTCATCTGCGCGACGAGCGAGGGCGGGCTGCCGTTCCCGCTTTACGGGCTGTGGGCAGGCGACTACGATCTGATGTGGTCGCAGTACACCGCCAACGAGAACGTGCAGATGTGCGCGTGGCTGGCGTCCGTCGGCGGCCTCGCGGGGCTTCTCAAGCCGCTGATCGACTACTACTTCGACAAGATGCCCGCCTTCCGCGAGAACGCCGCCCTGTTCGGCTGCCGCGGCATCGTCGCGTCCGTGTATACCAGCCCCTATAACAGCTATCTCGCGCCCTCCGTTCCCGTCATCCTGCACTTCACCACCACCGCGGGCTGGCTGTGCCGCCACTTCTTCGAGTACGCAGACATGACCGGAGACGAGGAAACGCTGCGGGAAAAGATCCTGCCCTTTGCCGTCGAGACCGCGTTGTTCATCGAGGACTACGCCGTCATAAAGGACGGTCGGATGCGCTGGTATCCCTCCGTATCGCCGGAGAACACGCCGTTCGAGTACCGGAACTCGGAGAACCCGATGTGGCACGATATGCCCACGACGGAAAACGCAACGATGGAGCTTGCGATCATCAAGGAGCTGCTGACCACACTGATCCGCGTCTGCTCCGCGCGCGGGCTCTATACCGATAAGCTGCCCGTCTGGCAGCGTCTGCTCGACGCCGTGCCGCCCTACGAGGTCAATCCCGACGGCGCCGTCCGGGAGTGGCAGTCGCCCGCGTTCACCGATAACTACGAGCATCGGCACCTGTCTCACATCTACCCGCTGTTCCCCGGCGACGAGATCGGGCGGGAACATCCGCTGTTCCCCGCGTTCGAGCGGGCCGTCGACCTGCGCGTCCTCGGCGCGTCGTCCGGCTGGTCGCAGATGCACATGGCCGCGATCTACGCCCGTCTGGGACGCGGTGAGCGCGCCGCGGACTGTCTTGACGTGCTGGCCAAGACCTGCCTCCTCCCCAACCTCTTCACCGTCCACAACGATTGGCGTGAGAGCGGCATGACGCTGCGCATGGGTCACCCGCCGGTGCAGCTCGATGCGTCGCTCGGCGCGTCCAACGCCGTGCAGATGATGCTGCTGGACGTCAGCGGAGGCGTCGTGCGTATCCTGCCCGCCCTGCCCACGCGGCTGAAGAAGGGCAGCGCGCGCGGACTCTGCTGCCCGTGCGGGTCCGTGGACATCCGCTGGGACACCGGCAAGCGGAGCGTATACGTCCGGCTGCACCCGGTCAAGGACGGCGAGTTGAAGCTCGGGCTGCCGTTCGTCGGCACCGAGTACGCACCGGCGGTGATCCCCGTGCAGGTACACAAGGGCAAAACCGCTACGTTCCGGTACTGTCCGGAATGATCCAAAAAATAGAAAGGAAGGTAACAACCATGTCAGTTCCGGTCCCCGCGCCCCACGTCGCCCGCTTTGAGCAGCTCGGCTTCGGCCTCTTCATGCATTGGGGTCTGTACTCGCTCGTCGGCAAGGGCGAGTGGTATATGAATACTCACCACGTCTCCCGCGAGGATTACCGCTCCCTGATGAAGCAGTTCCGGGCAGACGAGTTCGACGCCCGCGCCATCGCGCGCACGGCAAAGGCCGCCGGCATGAAGTACGCCGTGCTGACCACCCGCCACCACGACGGCTTCTCGCTTTACGACACGAAGGGACTCAACGACTACGACGCCCCGCACACACCCGCCGGACGTGATCTGATCGCGGAGTACGTCGAGGGCTGCCGTGCCGAGGGCATCATCCCCTTCTTCTACCATACCACGCTGGATTGGATGGATCCCCGCTTCGACACCGACTTCGACGCGTATCTCGACTACCTGTACGAATCCGTGAAGCTGCTCTGCACGAATTACGGTGAGATCGGCGGTCTGTGGTTTGACGGCAACTGGTCGCGTCCGCACAGCGATTGGAAGCTTGACCGCCTGTACGGCATGATCCGTGCGCTGCAGCCGAACGCGATGATCATCAACAACACGGGGCTCGGTGAGCGCGGTGAGATCTCCCATCCGCTCGTGGACAGCGTGACCTTCGAGCAGGGCCGCCCGACGCCGATGGATCGCGAGGGTATGTCCAAGTACGTGGCTGCCGAGATGTGCATGACCATCAACGACCATTGGGGCATCGGACAGGCCGACTTCCGGTACAAATCCCTGCCCGAGCTGATCGAGTGCCTGTGCGCCTGCCGGAAGGTCGGCGCAAACCTGCTTCTGAACATCGGCCCGACGGCATCCGGCAGACTGCCCGCGCTGCCAGCCGCCCTGATCGAAGGGGTCGGCGAATGGATCAGCTTGTGCGGCAAGTACCTCTACACCGGCAAGCCGCTCGACGCCGTCCCCGTGCCTGCCGCCGAGGGGCGGTCCGTCTGCGGAAAGGACTTCCTGCTTGACGCCGGAGATCACGCCTGCCTGTTCGTCCACGACCTTCCTGTCAACGGCTCCGCCAACGTGACGGTCAACGACGGGAACGTCGGAGACGGCGCGCGCGCCTTCCGTGCGCCCGGACTCGCCGGTCGGACGGTGAAGGCCGTCCGCTGGCTCGACAACGGCGAGCCGCTGGACTTCCGTCAGGACGGCGACCTCCTGCTCGTCGGCTGCACGGGCTACCCGTACGGCAAGCAGCTGATCGTACGCACGGCGGAGATCGACTTCTGACGATTGCGGGGCAGAGCCCTGCAAACACAGATCCTTGCAAAAAGCCATTCATTCAGCGGAGGACATATCCATGTACGAACTGATCCGACTTACAGACCGTGATTATTACATCGACTGCCCGGCAAAGCTCGGCCTCGTGCGGGTGGACGACACCGGCGCCGTCCTCATCGACGGCGGCAGCGACAAGGACGCCGCCAAAAAGGCGCTCCGCGTCCTTACGGAGCGCGGCTGGACCCTGCTGGCCGTCTTCAACACCCATTCCCACGCCGATCACATCGGCGGCAACCGGCTCCTGCAGGACCGGACGGGCTGTCCGATCTACGCACCCGGTCTTGACTGCGCGTACGCAAACAACCCGATCCTTGAGCCTGTCGGCCTGTGGGGCGGTCTGCCCTTCGGTGAGCTGCGGCATAAATTCATCATGGCGCAGGAGAGCAGGGTCAGCCCGCTGACGGACGATGTCCTTCCCGCCGGGATGAGCATCATCCCCCTGCCGGGCCACAGCTTCAACATGGTCGGCTTCATGACCGCCGACCGAACCGCCTATATCGCCGACAGCGTATGCTCGGCGGAAACGCTGGAAAAGTACGGCATCACCTTCCTCTGGGATCCCGCCGCGACCGTGGACACGCTGGAACGCCTCCGGTCGCTGTCCGCCGACCGCTTCGTGCCCGCCCACGCCCCCGTCACGGAGGACATAGCCCCGCTGGCCGACCTCAATATCCGGGCGATCCGCGCGGCGGAGGACAAGCTGCTGACCGTGTGCCGGACGCCGCAGACCTTCGAGGCCGTTCTCAGGCAGGTCTTTGACGCGTACGGCCTGACCATGACGGCCCAGCAGTACGTGCTGGTCGGCAGCACCGTCCGCTCCTACCTTTCCTCCCTGCACGACAGGGGGCTGATGACGTTCTCCTTCACAAACAACGAAATGCGCTGGCAGACGGCAGAGGAGCAGTAAGCTCCGCGTCGGAGCAGGCAGACCTGCTCTCCCGCCATTCGTCTCTCAACGGCCATCCCCGACCTCAAAACTTACGGGACGCCGGTCCCGAATCTGTACCATACGGAGGAAAACTGATATGAAAGCCGCGATCAATATCCGTACCGACGACCTTATTTCCAAGGTGGACGACCGCCTGTTCGGCTCGTTCATCGAGCATCTCGGCCGCGCCGTTTACGGGGGCATCTACGATCCCGGCCACCCGGACGCCGACGGTGAAGGCTTCCGTCAGGACGTCATCGACCTCGTCAAGGCGCTGAACGTCCCCGTCGTCCGCTACCCCGGCGGCAACTTCGTCTCCGGCTACAAGTGGGAGGACGGCACCGGCGACAAGTCCAAGCGTCCCCGCCGCATGGAGCTGGCGTGGAACAGCATCGAGACCAATCAGGTCGGCATCGACGAGTTCCAGTCGTGGGCGAAAAAGGCCGGCACGGCGGTCATGATGGCCGTCAACCTCGGCACCCGCGGCCCCGCCGAGGCGCGCGACCTGCTCGAGTACTGCAACGGCACGACCGACACCTATCACGCCAACCTGCGCCGCCAGAACGGCTTTGAGCAGCCCTTCGGCATCAGACTCTGGTGCCTCGGCAACGAGATGGACGGCCCGTGGCAGATGGGCCACAAGACCGCATACGAGTACGGCCGCACCGCCTGCGAGACCGGCAAGCTGATGAAGTGGACGGATCCCTCCGTCGAGCTGGTCGCCTGCGGCAGCTCCTTTATCGGTATGCCCACCTTCGGCGAGTGGGAGCGCACCGTCCTGCGTGAGTGCTACGACCAGATCGACTATATCTCCCTCCACAGCTACTACGGCAACCAGAACAACGACACGCCCGACTTCTTCTCCAGAGCGCTGGAGATGGACACCTTCATCAAGACCGTCGCCGGCATCTGCGACGAGATCAAGGCGGAGAAGCACCACCCGAAGACCGTCAACCTCTCCTTCGACGAGTGGAACGTCTGGTTCCATTCGCACGGGACGCAGGTCGAGCCGTGGTCGGTCGCCCCGCCCATCCTCGAGGACGTCTACACGCTGGAGGACGCTGTGCTGGTCGGCTCCCTGCTCATCACGCTGCTCAACAACTGTGACCGCGTCAAGATCGCCTGCCTCGCGCAGCTTGTCAACGTCATCGCGCCGATCATGACCGAGACCGGCGGCCGCGCGTGGGCGCAGACCATCTTCTGGCCGTTCCTCCTCACGTCGAACAATGGCCGCGGAACGGCGCTGAAGACTGAGAACGTCTGCGGCACCTACGACGCGGCGAGCCGCAAGGCCGTCCCGTTCGTCGACTCCGCCGCCGTGCTGTCCGAGGACGGGGAGACCGTCAGCCTGTTCGTCGTCAACCGCTCGATGGACGAGGCCTGCACGCCGGACGTCACGCTGGACGGCTACCGCCCGGTGGAGCAGCTGTCCGTCGAGGGTGACGACCTCAAGGCCGTCAACACCGCGGACGCACCCGATACCGTCGTGCCGGTCGTCAGGGATATCACCGACGGCATCGTGATGCCGCCGCACTCGTGGAGCTTTATCCGCTTTGCGAAGGTCTGACGCGTCTGACTGTATTTTTACGAACAATCCGTAAAAGGGTTGCATTTTATCCGGCGCTGTGGTATACTGAAATCAGTTGATCCCGCCTGTCCTTTATTCTGAAGATCTGGAGGATTCCGACATGGCACATTCACGCAATTCAGCTCCGGTCCGCTTCCGCCGCCCTCTCCGGCTGCTGATCCTCTGCTGCGCGGCGCTGCTGCTCCCCTTCTCCGCGCTCGCTCTTCCGACGGATGCCGCTGACGAGGGGAAGGTCGTATATCTCGGCGACGTGCCGGATAAGATGACGAGCTTTGCAGCGCTGGAAGACCGCATCGGCTTCAACACGGCCCACTCGGGAGAGCCCTGCACCGTCGGCAGCCGGCGCTACGACAAGGGTCTCGGGATGCACTGCCTGCCCGACCGCAACGCGTACATGGAATTCGACATCTCGTCCTTCGGCGCACATTGGTTCACGGCCGAGGTCGGGCTGCTCAAGGAGGCCGCCTACTTCATGGAATGGGGCAGCGTGTCCTTCTGCGTGTACGGTGACGGAGAGCTGCTCGCATCAACGCCGACCGTGCTGTGGGGAGACGAGCCGTACTTTATCTGCTGTGACGTCACCGGCGTGAAAACGCTGCGTCTCGAGCAGAACAACGAGGGCAGCCACGCGTGCGACGCCTGCATCTGGGGCGGTGCGCGTCTGACAGAAAAACGACCCGATGAACGGGAAACGGAGGTACCGACCATGAATCCGGATAAAACCAACGAGCCCCAGCCCGCAGAGCTTGTCAGCGGGGACTATGCCTACCTGTCCGACCTGTATTGGGTCAATTCCGATACCCTGTCCGGCAACAAGCCGATGCGCGACGCCAATACCTGCAACGAGGAGATCTGGACAGCCGACGGCCGTTTCTTTGAGAAGGGCATCGGTCTGCACGCAAAGTCCGGCGGATGGGACTCCTTTGTGGAGGTGAACGTCGACGGGCTCGGCTACACCAAGCTGGCGACCTTTTACGGCGTCTGCGAGACGCTCTCCTCCTACGACATCACCATGGCTCAGGTGCAGTTCGCCGTCTTTGCCGACGGGGACAAGCTGTTTGAGAGCGGCGTGATGCACTACGGCGAGCCGATGCAGTACGTCGAGGTCGACGTCACGGGCGCGAAAACGGTCAGAATCGCCATCCTCTCCCCCGGCGGCGCGATCAGCGGCGCGTGGGGCACGTGGGGCGGCACGGTGCTGTCCAAGTCCGGCGACGTGAAGGCGCTCTTTGAGGAGGAGACCGCGGCCCCCGCGGGGCCGCCCACCGAAGCGTCGACCGAGGCACCGACGGATGCCCCGACCGAAGCGCCGACCGAAGCGCCGACGGAGGAGGTCACGGAGACCACTTCCGCCGAAACGTCCTCTATCGGTACGGAAGCCGGCACCGAGCCGCCGAAAAAGAGCGGCTGCTCCGCGTCCGCGGGGACGTGGGCTTCCGCCGCGCTGATCCTGACCGCCGCGGCTGCGCTGTGCGCGGCCGCCGTCAGACGGAAGGAGCGTGGCTGATATGCGCGGAAGCGGAAAGATGATCCTGCGGGCGCTCTGCCTGCTCCTGCCGTCCGTCCTGCTGCTCGCCGGCTGTACGCCGGCCGGTCCGTCCGCTGATACGGGTACGGACCCTGCCGATACTTTACCGGAGGTAACCGATATGACAACCGAAGCCATGACAGAAATCGAAACCGAGACCGAGTCCGCGTCCGTCCCCGCTTACGACGCGCTGATGGCCTCTCTTGACGCCTTCCCGCTCTCCTTCTCCTACGACGGCACCGACTACAAGGGCTTTGCCGGTTTCACGGAAACCAGCCGCACGGTCACGCCGCTTGAGCGCGGCGTCATGACCGAGCTGACGCTGACGCATCCCGACATCCCGCTGACCTTCCGCCTCGAGACGGAGGTCTTCCCCGCCGAGTCCGCCTACGAGTACGTCGTGTACGTCACCAACGAAGGCTCGTCCGATTCCGCCGTGCTGTCCGGACTTCAATTCGACATGAGCTTCCCGTCCGACAAGCCGGTGCTGTCCGGCATCGGCGGAGACGCGGGCAGCACCTACACGCCGTACACGACCGACCTCTCCCGCAGCCGCACCGTCCGGCAGGAGTCGACGAGCGGACGTCCGACGCACGGCAATTTCCCGTACTTCAATCTGTCCACCTCCGAGGGCTGCGGCACCTTCATCGCGCTCGGCTGGCCGGGTACGTGGGAGGCGTCCTTCTCCTATGACCGTACGGACAAGGTCACGAGCGTGCAGATGGGTCAGCGCGGCTTCGCCTCCCGTCTTGCGCCCGGGGAGACCGCCCGCACGCCGCGCATGGCATTCGTGACGTACGAGGACACGTCCGCCGACGACCAGACCAACCTGTGGCGGCACTACTACATCAACGACGTGATGCGCAAGCCCGGCGGAGAGCCGACGCCGACCACCATCGGCATCTCGATGATGTCGCAGGGCATGACGACGAACAAAATGAATCTGATCCTGTCCGCCTACGAGAAGCACGGCATCCCGCTCGAGTCCCTCTGGATGGACGCGGGCTGGTACACGGGCGCCGCGGGCGAGGCGGTCAGCTGGCCGTCCACCGGCACGCTGGACATGGACCGCTCCCGCTTCCCGGACGGGATGTCCTCCATCGGACAGTGGTGCCGCGAACACGATATGCTGTACCTTCTGTGGTTTGAACCGGAGAACGTCCGTCTCGACAAGCAGACCTTCCTCCGGAACCAGCCGGGCTTCAAGTCCGAATGGCTGCTGGACAAGACGCTGGTCGGCACGTGGCTGGAGGGGTATCTCATGAACCTCGGCGATCCGGAGTGCCGCGAGTGGGTCTTCAACAAGATCTGCAAGGTCATCGACGAGTCCGGCATCACGGTCTACCGCACCGACTTCAACAACGATCCCGCCTCCGCGTGGGCCTCCGCCGACGGCAAGGACCGCAAGGGCATGACGGAAAATCTTTACGTGCAGGGTTATCTCGCGCTCTGGGACGCGATCATCGAAAAATACCCGTACATGATGCTGGACGCCTGTGCGTCCGGCGGCGGCCGCAACGACCTTGAGTCCATGAAGCGCGCCGTCCCGCTGCACTACTCCGACTGGTTTGACGGCAATGCAGAGGACTACGACACCAAGTCCCGCATGACGCAGGCGCTGTTCGCGTGGTTCCCCTACTTCAAGAATCAGGTATACGACCTGACTCTCGACAAGATCCGCATCAACTACGCGCCGTGGAGCATCATGCCGGTCTCCAGCCCGATCGCCAAGGACGCGAAGTGGGATCTGCTCCGGCAGGGCTACGACGAGTACGGTCTTGTACGCGGCTACTTCTTCGCCGACTACTACCAGCTGACGCCGTACTCGCTCTCCGCCGACCGCTGGAACGCGTGGGAGTTCTACGATCCCGCGTCCGCCTCCGGATACGCGTCCGTATACTGCGGTCAGGGCTCGTCCACGACCACGCTGCAGCTGTGCCTCAAGGGGCTTGATCCTGAGAGGACGTACACGGTGAAGGACCTCGACGGTCTGGTCGACGTCACCGCGAAGGGCAGCGAGCTGATGTCCGGCGGCCTCTCCGTCACCGTACCCGAAAAGCCGTACTGCGCGATCCTGCTGATCTCTGCGAAATAAGCGGTCATGAAATGCCTGCTGCTGTACTACACCGGCACCTTCAACACGCGATACCTGACGCGCCTTTTGAAGGCGCGTCTCGAGGCGTGCGGAGCGGAGGTCACGACGTACGAGCTTGACCCGCTGAAACCGGAAAAGCTCGATCTGACCGGGTACGACACGGTCGGTCTCGGCTACCCGATCTACGGCTTCAACGCCCCCTGTCCGTTCCTGAAATTCGTCCGGAAGCAGACCTTCCCGAAGGGCATCCGGGCGTTCATCTACAAGAATTCCGGCGAGACGTACCACGCAAACGACGCGTCAAGCGTGAATCTTTGGCGCAAGCTGCGCCGTGACGGGGCGCTGATCGAAAACGAGTACCACTTCATGATGCCCTACAACATCCATTTCCGTTTTGACGAGGCCCTTGTGCGCGAGATGCTGGTCATGGACGACCTGCTGCTCGACGTTCTGGTCAAAGAAGTCGTGTCCGGCATCCCGAACATCAAAAAATACCGTCTGATCCACCGCATAGTGACCTTTTTCGTCAAGCTGCAGTACATCGGCGGCGACGTCAATTCCTTCTTCTGCAAGGTAAAGGAGGATCAATGCATCAGGTGCGGCAAGTGCGTGCGCGATTGTCCAACCCGGAATATCTATCAGGACGCGGACGGAAAGATCCGCTTCCGCCACAACTGCCTGATGTGTATGCGCTGCTCGCTCAACTGTCCGGCGGACGCCGTCCGCATCGGCTTCCTCGATTGGTGGGGCTGGCGCGTCAACGGGCCGTACGACCTTGACCGCCTGCACGGAACGCCTCCCGCAGAGCCCGTGATCACAGAGGACACCCAAGGCTTCTTCCGGTGCTACGTCGAAACCTATCAAAGCATCCGCCGCCGGCATGAGGAGTTGTTCGGGGATAGTGAAAAGTAGGCATAGGTATTTACAGGGCTCTGCCCTGTACCCGCTTAAGGACTTCTTGAAAGAAGTCCTTAAGAATCTCAAGAACTTTTTCAAGATCATTTACCCCCCGCTCCGCGGGAGCGGGGGAGGGTAAAAGCTCAAAGGGTAAAGATGTCTTGGACAAGATCTGAACAGAAGCCGCATTGTTTCTCAAAATGCAGGCCGGCTCCCCAAAAAAGAGCCGGAAAATTTAGCATCTTTTTTTGAAAAACCTATTGACAATCCGTCCGTAATGTGCTATAATACTCAAGCTGTCAGGGAGAGACCTCCCGCGGCGCGTATCTGGGTGTGGCGCAGTTGGTAGCGCGCTACCTTGGGGTGGTAGAGGCCGCA
>JAKSPU010000026.1 GCA_024404505.1 Clostridia bacterium | reverse complement strand
AAGGAATTTTGTAAAATATGACGGAATTTATGCAAGCAGATGTGCCGTCAAGGCGACAGCCGTGCATTGTGCGGTGATGCCTTAAGAATCCCAAGAACCTTAAAAAAGAATTATTGACCAAGGTTGAGTTTAAGCTGAAAGAGACAGGTGGGTGCCGTCATTGGCGCCCACCTTTTTTGAAACGCAGTCGCGGGGCCCCTGACCCCGCTCTTACGTATAAAAAATTTCCCCGCCATTTGGGCGGGGAAAAAGAAGTTTTGAGAGCTTACAGCTCACAGGAGACGGTCAGCACGTCATATTTCATATTCATCTCCGTGCCGTTAGGCAGGATCACAGTTACCTCCATCGGAGTGCCGGACGGTTTGGAGACGGTCAGGTACAGCTTCCCGTCGTGCTTACGCCACTGTACGCCGATCGTTCCGAAAGGAGTCGGAACAGTACCCTCGGCCCACGAAAGGCCGAGGCCCTCCGTGTACGGTCTGATGCGGACCTTGCGGTATCCGTCGGCTGCAGGGAAGACGCCCAGCACCATTTCGGAGAACTCGTATATCGGCGCGGAGGACCAACCGTGGCACTCGCTGCGCGGAGAGTCCGGGTTCTCGCACCACGTCGTGCAGTGGAGGTCCAGCATCTTCTGCCAGCCTTCAAAGAGGCGGGGAGCGTAGGCGTACCGGTCAGCCTTCTCAAGCGCACGGAACAGGTAGTGGTTCATGGAGAACGTACAGACCGCGACCGGAACGTGTCCGTCGAAGGTGCGGTCGACCAGAGCGCCGGCTTCGTCGCCGGTCACGGCGCCGGACAGCACCGCCCATAGCGTCGTATGCTGGCTGAAATCGCGGCGGGAGGGGGTGTTGCGGTACAGACCGGCCTCGCGGTCGTAGCAAAGCTCGTTGACTCTGCCGATCATCTCGAACGCGCGGCGGCGGTACTCGGCAGCCCGCTCGGGACGTCCGACCGTATCCGAGATCTCTGCGGCGGCCTTGAGAGCGGCCGCATACATCAGGCAGGTGACGGTCAGCGGTTCCTCACGTCCGCCGACCGGGATGCCGACCGGCCACGTGGGCACCCAGTCCACGAATGGCCAATAGGGTGTCGGGCCGATCAGACCGTCCTCGGTCAAATAGTTTTCAAATACGTTGAGTGCCTTGTCGACGGTGCCTGTCAGCGCGCGGATCCGGGAAAGCTCACCCGCGTCAGCGGCGCAGCAGCGCTGGTATTCACGCAGCATCAGCACCCAGAACAGCGTGAAGTCCGGGATAATCTGTACCATGGTCGACGGATAATTGGCCTGCAGCATACCGTCCGCCATCTGGGAGTGAGCAAGGTCGGTGACGCTCTTGAACGGCATCCTGTTGTCATCGGTCAGGCGCAGCGTGAACAGCATCTCAAGGCAGGAATCCATGTCGTACTGCTGCTGCTCGTAGAACGGGCAGTCGACGTACATCTCGTGCATACAGCAGAGGACGGTGTTCCGGCTGACCTCCCACATTTCGTTGAGCCGTGGGTCGGAGCAGGTAAAGCTGCCGGTGCAGCGAAGCGGATATGCGTAGGGAGCGTATGCAATATCCGTAAGGCGGAAATCGGCCTCCGGGTCGTACTCGATGCGGATGAAGCGGAAGGAACGGTACCAGAAAGGAGCAAACGTCTGCGGATGTCCGACCGTGTGGATCGTGTCAAAGACGCCGGGCAGACCGCTAGACGGACGAGAGGAATCGTCGCGGCGCGCCTTATACGGGTGTCCCTGTTCGTCGAACTGCACGTAGCACTCCGAATAAATGACGCGGACGACCGACCCTGATTTCGCGGAAAGCCTGAGGGATACCTTGGCGGTCGTGTAGCACCCGGCGTCCAGCTCGATCCAGCCTCGGCCCTCGCGGACGACGGACAGCTTTTGCTGCGGTTTTGTCTCCATCTGCGGGATGGGGCGCGGAGAGAGCGGATAGTACTCGCCGAGGCCGAACATATTGTAGCCCTTGCCCTTGAGGTCAGGCTCGTAAGACTGTACGACCGGCACGGGCGTCAGGAATGGGTCGCCCATGACCTCCTCACACGGCGGAACGGAGGTATGTACACCGGGCATATGGTGGAAGCGGGTAGAGTCGTCACGCATACACGTCCACGAGCCGTCGGTCCCGACGCGGCTGACGCTCCCGTCGGGGGCGGTCAGCGTGCCGTCAAACCAGAAGGAGGGGCGTGCGCCGCGGTACACGGAGATGAACGAGCCCTCCTGCATATACATGACCTTGGCGGTCAGGCGGTTGACGCCGGCGCACAGGTAAGGCGTGAGGTCAGAGTCCTCGTAGTAGCGGACGTAAGAAGACCCCTGACACGGTCCCTCGCAGACAAGATGGCCGTTCAGGTACAGCTGATACCGCGTGTCCCCGCAGGAGAAGGCGGTAAGGGACGCACCGTCCGGCGCCTCGAACTCATGGCTGAAGGTATAGAAATGGGTAACGGCCGGCTTTTCGTCGGCGCAGATCCAGAAGCTCATAGTCGTATTCCTTTCAAAAAGACGGAGCGCGGGGCTCCGTTTGTTCGGTTCCATTATACAGGAAAACGGCGGCGTTGTCAAGATGAATCTTTTCCTTGACAAATCAAGACGGAAAGAGTATAATATGAAAAGAAAACCGGGCCGGCAGGGAAGTGCCGTTCCCGAAAAAGGAGGCATACAAGTCATGCTTTACTCGTCCTCTACCGGCTCAATGTGCCGGACCTACGGCTTTGAAAAAGGCATCTCCCTCATGATGGACGCCGGTTACCCGGCACTCGACCTCGATCTCCACGGCGGGATCGGCGCGATCACCGGAGACGATTGGACGCAGCTCGCCGACCGCGTCAAGGCGGAGGCGGACAGCCGAGGTGTCATCTTCAATCAGGCACACGCGCCGTTCGGCGGCGAATACGAGCATTATACGTCCGTGCTGGTGCCGCTCATGCCGCGCGTGTTTGATTTTGCCGGACGGTGCGGCGTCCGGCAGGTGATCGTACATCCGCTGCAGCGCGGACGGTACTACGGTCACGAGAAGGAGCTGTTCGACATGAACATGGACTTCTACCGCGGTCTTGCCCCCTTTGCGAAAAACGCGGGCGTGAAGATCGCCATTGAGAATATGTGGCAGAATCACCCGGTCAATCACTACATCTGCGACGACGTGTGCGCTGATCCGCATGAGCTGGCGGCTTACTACGACACACTGGACGATCCCGATACGTTCACCGTCTGCCTCGACATCGGTCACGTGGCGCTGTGCGGCAGGGAACCGGAGGACGCGATCCGCGTGCTGGGCCACGACCGCCTCGGCGCACTGCACATCCATGACGTGGACTATATCCACGATTGTCACACGCTGCCGGGCATGGAGTCCATCAACTGGGAACGTGTCTGTCGTGCGCTTGCGGATATCCGGTACAAGGGAGAAATGACGCTCGAGGCGGACAGCTTCATGAGCCATTACGACGCCGGGTTCAAGCCCATCGCGTGCAGATTCATGTGTGACTGCGTTTCATATCTCGCACAGACGGTGGAAAAAATGATGGCGGAAGCAGAATAACCGCCCGGACAGATATTTTGTATCATAATCGGTGAATCGAAAGCACTTTTTGTATCATAATATGAGAAAAACGGTACCGGAGGATAGGTGAGACCTTTCCTCCGGTACCATTTTATGGAGAGAATGCGGTTTACTTGCAGGCCGCGACCATGTCCTCGACCCACTTGATGAGTTCTGCCTTCAGCTCCTCGGTCAGGTTGCCGCCGAAGAACAGGAAGCCGGGGATGGTGATGACCTTGACGCCCACGAGATTGGTGCCGGCGGCCTTGATGATGTCGGCGATCTTGTCAGCGTCAGCCTGCTTACCGTCGACGAGAAGGGCGACGTTGTAGGCACGGGTCTTGTTCAACTCACCGCAGAAGCGGCGCAGGTCATCGGGCATCTCGGACTTGGCGGAAACGGCCAGGACGACGATGCGCTCCTTGTCGCAGGGATACTCGGGCGGGAATTTGCCGCTGATGGCATTCACGGGCAGCTCGTACTTGGCCTGGATCGCGGATGCAAACTCAGCCATGCCTTTCTTACCGGAATTGTAAAGGACTCTCATCTTGATAGGCATAATTTTTCCTCCTCACGCGCTCACGGCGCTTAATGCGGGCGGGCCGCGAAACACCGCCTCCCGCACCTATTAAAATTATTATAACACATATTGTCTGAAAAAGGAATAGTTTTTCAAAGATTCTCACAAATTCGGTAAATATAACCAATCAGGAGGATATGGTTTAGGATAATGTATATAATTATGAATTTATTCCCCTTATGATACAAAATTTACCTTTTGTATCAAACATTGAATATCAGTATATTATTCCCCATCAACATGAATCCCGGTCACAGGATCACGGACAGCCCCTTGCAAAGAAGGCACAACAAGATCCCGACGGACAGCGGCAGTCCCGCGGCCCAAAGCACGTACCTGACCCTGCCCGTTTCCCTGTACACCGTGATCAGCGTCGTAGAGCATGGGATATGGAACACGAAAAGAAAGAGGAACGACAGGCAGGTCCAAGCGCTCAGGTCGGACGACGAAGCCGTTTGAAAAAGACAGCTCATGGTCTGCGCGTCAACCGTCTGCGTTTGCGCTCCGTACAGCATAAGAAGGATCGGCACCGTCAGCTCGTTAGCCGGCAAGGACAGGATCAGGGCGATAAGGATCGCGCCATCAAGGCACAGCACTTCCCCGACCGGGTCCAGCAGAGTACAGCCGATCTCAAGTAATGAGCGTCCGTCTGCCGCCACGACGTGTGAAAGCAGCCAGATGACAGCCCCCATCGGTGCGGCGACCGATACGGCACGGGCAAGGACGAAAAGCGTCCTGTCGAGCAGCGACCTCACCAGCACCTGCCGGATGACGGGCTTGCGGTACGGGGGAAGTTCCAACAGGAACGACGATGGCTCTCCCTTCAGGACAGTAGCCGACAAGGCGGCGGACAAGCCGAGCGTAACCGCGCAGCAGATCACAATGACCCCGGCGGCCATCAGGCTGGAAAGCAGGCTTTCTGTCCACGGGCTGCCCGCGGCGCCGTCCCCTCTCATATACGCCAGACAGACCGCGCAAAGCAGCAGGATCGTCGGGAATTTTCCGTTGCACGGGACGAGGCTGTTCGTCAGAACGGCGACCGTCCTCTCCCGAGGAGAGTCTATGATGCGGCATCCGGTCACGCCTGCCGCATTGCACCCGAAACCCATGCACATGGTCAGCGCCTGCTTCCCGCACGTCCGACAGGCATGAAAGCAGCGGTCAAAGTTGAAGGCGATCCTCGGCAGGAATCCGAAGTCCTCGAGCAGCGTGAACAGCGGGAAAAACACGGCCATCGGCGGCAGCATCACGGAGACGACGGCAGCGGACGTATGAAATACGCCGTCGATCAGGATACCGGATACCCACGCGGGGAGTCTTTCCCAGAGCGGCAGCCGCTTCAAGAGGAGTTCGACCTGGTCCAGAAGGTCTGCCAGATACTGCGAAGGGATATTGGCGCCCCGGATCGTCAGCCAGAGGATCAGGAAAAGGAAAACCGCCGCGACCGGCATAGCCGTCCGCTTGCCCATGATCAGCGCGTCCAGCCTCTCGCGCCAGCCGCTTTTTTCGGCACGCCTGACGGCGGCGCTGTCAGAAGGCAGGCGTTCAACGCAGGCCGCGCGGCAGGCCGAGGCCTGCCCGGCGAATTCAGAGCCCGGTGTAACGTCAGCACCCGCGGCGGTGACGGGCTCGGTATCCGATGCAGAGGCCTCCCGTATCATGCGTAGAAGCTCCGGTATGCCCCGTCCCGTTTTGGCACTTGCCGTGACCGCGGAAAAGCCGGAGGCCTTACGCAGGGCTTCCGTATTGACGGTGTATCCGTCCGCCTCCAGCTCGTCGATAAGATTCACGCACAGGATGATGCGGTCCCGCGGCAGCAGCTCAGCAAGCTGAAAGCACAGTAGCAGACACCGCTCAAGACAGCCCGCGTCACAGACGACGACGGCACCATGCAGCGGCTGCGTCCGGAGAAAACGGAGCGCGGCCTCCTCCTCCGCGGCTTTGGGGATCAGAGAGTAGCATCCCGGCAGATCGGCAAGATACAGAGGCGCTTCCCTGCCCGTTTTTCCGTCACCGGCAATTCTCTGCCTTTTCCGTGTGTGCGTCCGGACAGCCCCCACGGAGCAGCCGACCGTTTTGCCCGTCCAGTTTCCGGTATGCTGATGCAGGCCCGTCAGGCTGTTGAACAGGCTCGACTTGCCTACGTTCGGGTTCCCGACCATCGCCCACAGGATGCCGCCCTCCGGGACCGGATTACGGGCGCGGTCCTCCGCGCCGCGGCCGGAAGAACGTCTTGTCAATCCCATGCCGCACCGACCTTCTTCCGCTTTTCCGCTTTCACGGATGCGGGACGCAGCTCCCGCCCGGCGTCGGAGATGAGGCGGACGGTCAGCGCCTGTGCGTCCTCACGGCGCAGCGCGATGACGGTGCCTGTGTGCCGCCGGGCTCCGTCCTCCGGGATCACGCGGTAGGCTGCCGGATCACCGAACAGGCTGATCCTCTCCACGTAAAGTCGTGTCCCGCTGCGGATGCCGAGGTCTCCGAGACGGCGGAACAGACCGGAGCGTTCATCTATGTGAAGGACCTCGGCAGAGCATCCGGGCTTTACGTCCGAAAGCCTGACGCCGCGGTCCGCGAGATCCGGTTGTATCTGTATCATGGCAAACTCCTCCTTTCGGTTTCGGTACCATGATATGCCCGCAGCCGTCTTTCCGTGAAACGTGTCGGAAGACGTCGGGCAGGATACCCGCGTTTTTACGAAAAGAAAATACGGTTTATTTACATTTTAGATTCGTTTGCTATCATTTTTATGCGGTTTATGCCCGGAATCCATTTACAAATTGATAATTATATGTTATAATAGAATATCTATATGGACTGACCGGAAACGGTCCGCCCGAAAATCAAATTTACGGCGGGAGGCTTACGATCATGAAAAAACGCTCTCTTTTCCGTTTGCTGTGTGCCGCACTTGCGCTGCTTCTGTGCGCGGGGATCCTGATCCCTGCCGTGCTCGGCGATGAGGACGACAACATCGAGTCCGACAAGCCCGCAACCGTTCTCGGCTTTGACCGTGCTCTTGACAGCCGGAAATCGGCACATCAGGTCAACCCCGGCAGCGTGTACGGAATGCATCTGCATCTCGGCGCTCCCTTCGACGGCCTTTCCTACTGTCTGCCGACGTGGGGCTCGAAGGACAGCTCCTGCGTTCTCGCGCTGTATCTGTGGAACGAGAACTATGACGCTACCGTGGAACAGGAGCCGATCTGCTCGAAGCTGTTTGAGAACGTGCAGGACTGCAAGACCTACAAGCTGCCCTGCGACGATCTGCCGGCGGGTGAATATTTCTTTGCGATCCGTGACGTGACGGGCACCATCGGGACGTGGCTGTATCCGGCAGCGCTCACGAAGGGGTACATATATGACAGCGGTCTCGAGTCGCAGGGCGACCTGGAGATCACGGTCAACTTTACGAAAACGCCCAAGGAACCGTTCTTTGCGGTCAAGGCCGCGACGGACGTGGACGGCGATCATACCGCTCCCGCAGAGTATGTCATACCGGAAGACAGCCTTATGTACACCCACGAGGTCATGCCGGATACGTGGGTGTTCACGGACGGACTCGGACGCGTATCGCTCACCAACGCTGACGTCGGGGATCCCCGCGAGGACAGAACGCTCGCGCTGTTCTACTGGACGTGGCACGGCGACCTTGGCACAAACGAGCCGTTCAACGTGAACGATTTCATCCTGCAGTATCCCGAGGCGAAGAACGATTACAAGCATAAGGCATGGCCCAAGAGCGGCGTGGCCTACTTCTGGAACGAGCCCGTCTACGGCTACTACCGTACCTTTGACGAGTGGGTGCTGCGCCGTCAGGGTGAGCTGCTGGCCAATGCCGGCGTAGACGTCATCTTCACGGACAATACCAACGGCGCGTTCACATGGCGGAACGGTTACACAAGGCTCTACGAAACCTGGGACAAGGCCCAGAAGGACGGTGTGGACGTGCCGAAGATCTCCTACCTCCTGCCGTTCGGCCCGAATGACGGCAGCAAGGAGCAGATCCAGAATATCTACCTCGACATCTACCGCCCCGGCAAGTATCAGAATCTGTGGTACTATTTCGATGGCAAGCCGATGCTGATGGGCTTCAACAGCAATTTCAACCGCTCAACACCGCTCGGCAAGGAGATTTTGTCGTTCTTCACGTTCCGGTCCGGTCAGGCGGCTTACCTCGTCGACAAGACCTCATACGGGACGTGGGGCTGGCTGTCCGCTTACCCGCAGGCACTCTACTACGCCACCCGCTCCGACTACAAGAACAATAACGTCGAGCAGATGACGGTCGGCGTGTCCGTCAACTACAGCTGGACGCAGAAGGCCTGCACGGCCATGAACGGCACGGACATCACCGGACGCTCCTATACGACCTCCGGCTACCATACCGAGCCTGACGCCAGCCTGTGGGGCTACCACTTCGCGGAGCAGTTCGATTACGCGCTTTCGGTCGACCCGCGCGTCCTGTTCGTGACGGGCTGGAACGAGTGGACCGCCGGACGCTCCGAATCGTGGGGTGGTGTGGAAAACGCCTTCCCCGACGAATTCAACGACGAGTATTCCCGCGACCTTGAGCCGACGAGAGGCGCTCTGCGCGACAACTACTACTATCAGTTCGTCAATTACGTCCGCCGCTACAAGGGCGTGCGCCCGATCCCTGAGCCGTCTCTTGCCGTCTCCGTAGACGTCAATGCGGGCGCGGAGCAGTGGGCACAGGTGCTTCCCTACTATGCCGCCTACATCGGCAACACCGGAGACCGTGACGCGGACGGCTACGGCTCGACGCACTACGCGGACGCCTCGGGACGCAACGATATCATCGGTGCAAAGGTCGCGCGCGATGACGAATTCGTGTACTTCCTGTGCGAGTGCGCGGAGGATATCACCCCCTATACCGATCCGCTCTGGATGACCCTGTACATCGACTGCGATCAGGACAATCAGGGTTGGGAGAGCTTCGACTTCGTGATCAACAAGACCGCACCCTCTGCCACAACCGCCGTGCTGGAGCGGTTCACAGGTACCGGATACGCGTCTGAAAAGGTCGCAGACGTGACCTACACCGTCAACGGCAAATACCTCCAGATCGCCGTTCCCAAGTCGGCGCTCGGACTTTCCGGCTTTGATTTCACGATCAACTTCTCATGGACGGACAACGTTCACGACGTCTCCGACACCGGAGACAAGGCAGACGGAAAGACCGTATACCACACCTTCAGCGGCGACATCATGGACTTCTATACATCCGGCGACGTCGCACCCGCGGGCCGCTTCAAGTTCAGCTATATCAGCACGCTTGAAAACGCACTCGGCGCACAGGCCGCGACCGATACGGTCGTGACCGATCCCGAAACCGCCGAGCCCGCATCCGACACGACAAACGCCGAAAGCGACACAGAGGTTACGGAAGACGAGGGATGCGCGTCCATGCTTTCCCTGCCCTGCCTGCTGCTGCCCCTGATCGCCTTCTGCGCACTCCGCAAAAGAAAAGAAAACTGAAAGTGAGGAACCGCATCATGAAAATCGAAAATACGCTTCAGTATGCCGATGCAAATATGCGCGTCAATTCCGTCCGCGTCCTGACGGACGACGGCATCGAGATGACACACGGCGGCTTCAATACGATCATGACACGCTTCGGCGGAAACTATGTGCCGACGCTGACCTGCGGAGGCGTCGGGACAGACGTGCTGTACCGCCGGCAGGGCTGCGTCCGGGAGATGTTCATGCAGTTCATCCCGCACGCCCGTGAGTACGGTGTATATACGAGCCTTCTGCATCCGTTCTCCTTCGCGTTCTACCGCAAGTTCGGGTATGAGCGCGTGTCCGACACGGTGATCTGCGACTTCCCGATCACGGCGCTGAACTTCCTGCCGCGCGCAGCCGACGTCGTCCCGCTGACGCCGGAGCGGCTGCCCGACCTTCTGGCACTTTTCGAAGCCTTCTCGAAGGACCGCAACGTCATGTTCCGCCGCACGGACGGAGGACGCTTCAACCCCAAGCGCACCTACCTGCATTACGGCGCGGACGGCAAGGCGGACGCTTACGTCCAGCTGGAGGGTGAAAATCACTACGACGGCATCAACCGCATGGTTTCCGACAACCTGCATATCTATGAAATGGGGTACGTCAGCCGGGAGGGTCTCCTTGGCATCCTCTCCTTCGTGCGTATGTTCGAGGGTGAATTCGACACCGTGCGCATCCACGACCTCGGACCGATCCCCGAGGTGGATCTGATCCTCAAGCACTTCATGCACACGAAGTACGACGTGCATCC
Source organism: Clostridia bacterium (assembly GCA_024404505.1). GTDB lineage: Bacteria > Bacillota > Clostridia > Oscillospirales > CAG-272 > CAMEON01. Next base: position 15,795 of record JAKSPU010000026.1, on the reverse strand, counting down.
CGACATCATGGCGCGCATCCTCGACACGGAGGGTATGCTGTACGCCAACACCTACCCCATAGAACACGGCGTGTTCACGCTGCGTGCGGAGGACGAACTGGACACTGTCCGCGGCACCTTCCGCGTGGAGTATCAGGACGGAGGGTGCGAGATCGAACGGCTGTCCGACACCGCTCCTGCGGACCTGACCGTCGGCCCGCAGGCTCTCGCCAAGCTGCTCTACGGCGTCGACGCCTACGACGCCCGCATGGCGTCCTACATGGACGGCGTGACCATGCACAACGAAGCGCGCGATTTCTTCCGTGCGTTCCCCAAGCGCGTCTGCGGTCTTTTCGAGCATTTCTGATAAACAATTTTTGAAAGCATAAAGGAGAACTCACCCTATGGCACAGCTTGACATTGCAAATTATCTTTCTCACCACAAGGGCAAGCCCGTCAATCATCTCTGGTACAAGATCATGCGCGCGTTCGTTGCCGGTCCGCAGGCCAAGGCGATGAACCTTGAGGTCGTCGACAACGTCGGCGTCAAAAACATCAAGGGCCCGTGCGTCGTCCTCAGCAACCATACCTCCCGATGCGATTGGGAGTACGTTGGTACGGCGATGTATCCGCTGCCACTGAACTTCATGGCTTCGGACGTGGAATTCCACCGCGCTCATATGCACCTGATCTTCAAGCTGTGCCGCGTCATCCCGAAGAAAAATTTCGTCAGCGACGTGCATTGCATCCGCGAGGTGCTGTCCATCATCAAGGCAGGCGGCAGCGTGCTGTTCTTCCCCGAGGGCAAGTCCAGCATCTCCGGCACCAATCAGCCGATCATGCTCGGCACGAGCGAGCTGCTCAAGAGCCTCAAGGTCCCGGTTTACACCACGACCATACGCGGCGGTTATATGTCCAACACGCAGTGGAACATCAAGAACCGTCCCGGCAAGGTCGTCGTGTACGTCAACAAACTTTTCGATCCCGAGGATATGGAAAAGCTGTCCGTTGCCGAGATGGACGCGAAGATCAACGACGCGATCTATAACGACGATTTCCAATGGAACAAGGAAATGCGCGTGAAATTCGCCGGCAACGAGGATATCGCCGTCAAGCTGGAGGAGCATCTTTACTGGTGCCCGAAGTGCGGCCGCGAGCTGACCAACAAGGGCGAGGGCAACGTCATCCGCTGCACCGCCTGCGGGAACGGTGCCATGATCAATGAATACGACGATCTGGTCCCGCTTTCCCCGGACTGCCTGATCCCCAAGGATCTGCGTGTCTGGTTCGAGCTGCAGCGCCGCCGCGAGTACCGAGCCATCCGCTCGGATCCGGACTATATGATCGAGGAAAAGGTCACGCTCGGTATGCAGCCGAACGATCACTACGTCGACAAGACCGTCACCTCCGAGCCGGTCGGCGAGGGCATCGTGAGACTCACGCGTGACGAATTCTCCTACGTCGGCACAAAGAACGGCGAGCCGTTCGAGCTGCATCAGAAGACGCAGAGCATGGCGACCGTGGTCATGGAGACCGATTCCTCCTACTTCGGCGCGTTCTTCGGCGGTGTCTACTATGAATTCAAGCCCGAGCACGCAATCACCACCAAGTGGCAGATCGCCGTGGAAGAAGCACACAGAGCCGCCGGCGGCCGCTGGCAGAACACGCTGTCTCATCAGCAGTGGATCTACGAGGACGATCAGCCGACCGACCTTGAGAACTACTATCAGCCGACGACGGCTCCTGCCGCAGATCTTATCTGATAATTTGTGAAGGGGGGCTCATCATGAGCAGAAAACACAGGAGAAGAAGGAGAAGCCGTGCGTGGTGGATCGTTCCTCTTGTCATCGTGTGCGTCATCCTGCTGGCTGCCGCCGCGTATGCGGCGTATATCCTGCTTTCCTACCAGAGGCTTGCGGACGATCTTCCGTGTGAGGTGACTCCTCCGCAGGACGGCAGCGACGCCGCGGAAATGGTACAAGCCGGGCAGACGTATACGATCTTCACGCAGAATATCGGCTTCGGCGCAGGCTCGTCCGAGTTTACCTTCTTTGCCGACGGCGGAGAGGGTGTGCGCGCCGCCTCCGTTCAGAACGTGGAGGATAACCTGCGGATGTGCGCGGAGCATCTTTCCGACTATGATCCGGACTTTATCCTGCTCCAGGCCGTTGATAAAAACAGCACGAGAAGCCTCGGCACCGACCAGCCGGATCTTTTGAGCAGCATGTTCGGAAGCTATGCGTCCTCCTATACACAGAGTTGGGATTCGCCCTACCTGTGCTATCCGGTCAAGACGCCCGTGGGCTTTATCCGTACCGGCATGATGACGCTGACGGACGTGACGCCGACGTCGGTCACGCGCCGGAGCCTGCCAGTTTCCGAAACGCTCACCAGACTGATCGACCACGACAGATGCTATACCGTCACGCGGATCCCCGTGTCCGACGGGAAGGAACTTGTGCTGATCAACGTCCATCTGTCCGCCTACTCGGACGCGGTTGAGCTTCACGGGCTGCAGCTGAACGTGCTGTTCAAGGAAATGTCGGCCGAGTACGAAAAGGGCAACTACGTGATCTGCGGCGGCACGTTCAGCGCCGACTTCACGGGAGACTCCGTGAAGAAGCTGAACAATGCGTCCGGGAGCAATATCACGTGGGCGCAGCCTTTCGCGGGGGACCTGATACCGGAACACTTCACGAGAGCGCTCGATTATGAGAACGGCAAGCTGCTGCCAACCTGCCGGAATCGTGATATCCCCTATAAAGCCGGGAATTTCACCGTAGTCTCCGACGGTTTCATCGTCTCGGATAATGTGACCGTCACGCAGCTGAAGAACATCCAGACCGGATTCGCGTATTCCGATCACAATCCCGTCCTCATGAAATTCGTATTGGGAGATATTCCGCAGGAGAACGGCGGCTGATAAATCCCGACGATAACCGACGATAACCGACGATAACAGACGATAACCGACGATAAAGAAAGGGGAAAACCATCGTCATGAACAGAAAAGCGGAGACAGCCAAGCTTGCGCTGTCCATGTGCATCTTCGGCACCATCGGACTTTTCCGGCGCTGGATCCCGTATTCCTCCGGTCTGATTGCCTGCGCCCGCGGCGTGATCGGCGCGCTGTTCCTGATTTGCGTGCTGGCCGTCAAGCGCCGTCGGATCGATTGGAAAATCGTCCGGAAATACATGCTCCCGCTGATCATTTCCGGCGTCTGCCTCGGAACGAATTGGCTGCTGCTGTTTGAAGCCTACAACCACACTTCGGTATCCGTGGCGACCGTCTGCTACTACATGGCTCCCCTCATCGCGACCGTGGCAGCCGTGTTCCTGTTCAAGGAAAAGCTCACGGCCAAGAAATCCGTCTGCATCCTCGTGGCCTGCCTGGGCCTGATCCTCGTGTCCGGCGTGCTGCAGGACGGCTTCTCGGGGCTTACCGGTATCCTGCTCGGCCTCGGCGCCGCCGTTCTGTACGCGTCCGTCGTGCTGCTCAACCGGTATATGGACGGCATCGGCAGCTACGACCGGACGATCATGCAGCTGGCGGTGTCCTCCGTTGCCATCGGCATCTATACCGCGCTGACAGACGACTTTTCGCAGTATACCTTCTCGTGGCTCCCGGCAGTCCTGCTCCTGCTCGTGGGCGTCCTGCACACGGGCGTCGCGTATACCCTGTACTTCGGGTCCATGAACGCGCTCCCGACACAGACCGTATCCATATTCAGCTACATCGACCCCGTGCTGTCCATCCTGCTGTCAGCCGTGATCCTCAAGGAAAGCCTGACGCCGCTTGCCGTGATCGGCATGGTCATGGTCCTCGGCGGGACGGTCATCAGCGAGGTCAGCTTCGGGAAAAAGAATGATCCCGGCAGCAAGGAGTCCTTATGAACGATTCACAGACACTCAACGACGCCTTCCTCCCGGAGGGCTTCCGGGAGCGGATGAAGCAAATGCTCGGCGATGAGTACGACGATTTTATCAGGTCCTACACCAAGCCGAAGCATCCGGCACTGCGCGCCAACCCGCTGAAGCTGCCGGATATATCGGAGGACGCGGTCAGACGCGTCCTTCCGTTCCCCCTTGACCCCGTGCCATGGGTGCGGGAAGGCTTTCTGTATCCGGAGTCCGAGGACGTGCGTCCCGGACGCCACCTTTATCATGAAGCCGGTCTTTACTACATTCAGGAAGCCAGCGCGATGATCCCGGCCTCTCTGTGTCCGCCCGTCCCGGGGGACAGAGTTCTGGATCTGTGCGCCGCTCCGGGCGGCAAGGCGACACAGGCGGCCGCAGCCCTGCGCGGGAAAGGTCTGCTCGTCGCCAATGAGATCGTCGCCTCCCGCGCCTCGATCCTGTCGCGCAATATCGAACGCATGGGCATCCCGAACGCCGTTGTGACCAACGAGTCCCCCGACGCGCTGGCTGACCGATTCCCCGCTTTTTTTGACAAGATCATCGTTGACGCGCCCTGCTCCGGTGAAGGAATGTTCCGCAAGGAGGAGCAGGCGCTGACCATGTGGAATCAGGGGAACGTCGACCTTTGCGCGGCACGTCAGCGCGAGATCCTGACGAAGGCGGACAGGATGCTGGCGCCCGGCGGATATCTGACCTACTCCACCTGCACCTTTGCGCCGGAGGAAAACGAGGAGACGTTGGCGTGGTTCCTTGCGGCACATCCCGGTTACACCGTGGAAACACCTAAAAATCCGCTGATCGCGGATTGTATTGTTCGCGGTCTGCTGGACGCGGGGCGTCCGGATTGGGTAAAGAACGTACAAGTCGACGACGATCTTGCCGACATGATCCGGAAAAGCATCCGACTGTTCCCGCATCACTCCGACGGTGAGGGGCATTTTGCCGTTCTCCTGCGGAAAACGGAGGATAGTGCTGCTGTTGTCATTGACGGAAAGAGACCCGACGCAAAGAAAAAGAACAAATCAGGTGCGTCCGGAAAACAGGACGTCAGCGTTGACAAGGCATACGCGGCGTTCAGGACGTTCTGCCGTGACGTGATCGGTTACGAGTTGTCCGGCAGCCCGTGCCTGTTCGGGGATACCCTGTACCTGCTGCCCGACTCGTGCGGGATCACACCCGATACGCTGAAGGGCCTTCACGTCCTGCGTGCCGGGCTGCAGACGGGAACGGCAAGCGACGGGCGGTTTGAGCCGTCGCACGCGCTGGCACTCGCGCTCGACGCAGCACGGACTGAAAAGGTGTTCCCGCTTGATCCGGAGGCCGGTCAGGACACTGCCTACCTGCGCGGCGAAGTGATCCCTTGCCCTGTCTCGTATAAATCGTGGTATCTCATCATGCTGAACGGCTTCTCCATAGGCTGGGGCAAGGCCAGCGGCGGCATGATGAAAAATCATTACCCGAAAGGTCTGCGGAAGCCGTAGCATAATCCAACATTTACAGAAAATTTCATTATTTCCCCTTGCCAAGCCGGGGACAATATGGTATAATACAAAAGATTGTGAAAGAATCTTACCGAATCCACGGAATGAGGTGTTTGTTTTGATAGTTGAATTAGAAAACGCGAAAATGGCTCTGAAGGCGCTCCGCCCCGAGGTGGACGAGCTGAAACAGGCTCTCCGCATCGACGAACTGACCGCGAAGGTCGAGGAACTGGAGCAGACGACCCTTGCCCCCGATTTCTGGGGCGATCAGGCCAACTCGACCAAGGTCCTGCAGACCATCAAGCAGTCCAAGGATACGATCGAAGAGTATGAGACGCTCAGCGGCCGTCTTGAAGACGCCATCGCTTTAGCCGAGATGGCAATCGAGGAGGAGGACGCCGACAGCCTGCCCGAGGTGCAGTCCGAGCTCGAGGAGATCACGAAGAATGCCGAGCGGATGCGCATCGAGGCGCTGATGACCGGAGAATACGACAACAGCACGGCTATCGTGTCCTTCCATCCCGGCGCCGGCGGCACCGAGGCACAGGATTGGTGCGAGATGCTGTTCCGCATGGTAAAGCGCTGGGCCGAGAGCAACGACTTCAAGGTCAAGGTCATGGACTTCCAGGAGGGTGACGGCGCCGGACTCAAGTCCGCGACGTTCACGGTCGAGGGCCCTCACGCCTACGGCTTCCTCAAGAGTGAGAACGGCGTCCACCGTCTCGTCCGCGTCTCTCCCTTTGACGCACAGGGCCGCCGCCAGACGTCCTTTGCCTGCATCGAGGTCATGCCGGAGTTCCCGGACCTTGACGACGTGCAGATCCGCGAGGAAGACTACGAGTTCGTCCCGTTCCATTCCTCCGGTGCAGGCGGACAGAACATCAACAAGGTGTCCTCCGCCGTGCGTATCACCCATAAGGCGACCGGTATCGTGGTCACCTGCCAGACCGAGCGCTCCCAGCTCCAGAACAAGGAGTACGCGCTGCGTATGCTGAAGGCCAAGCTGATGGACATCAAGATCCGCGAGCGTCTTGACACCATCGAACAGATCCAGGGCAACAAGAACAACATCGAGTGGGGCTCCCAGATCCGTTCCTACGTCTTCATGCCGTACACGCTGGTCAAGGATACCCGCACGCAGTACGAGGAGGTCGACGTAGAGGCCGTCATGAACGGCCGCCTCGACGGCTTCATCAACGCGTATCTCAAATATATCAATAAGCAGTAATCCAAGTCCGGCTTCCTCATACCGAAGGAAGCCGGCTTTTTTTGCGCCGTCCGCACGTTCCGACATCATCCGTGCCTTCCTCGTGATAGAATCAGAACGGATACCTGTCACGGTCCACATTTATCGGACGTTAACAATGAAAGAGAAAGGATGGTCAAGTATGAACTGCGAGAAATGCGGAAAGAGTAAGGCGACCGTGTTCTACAAGGAGAACATCAACGGCCGCGTGCGGGAGTTGAATCTGTGTGCGCGTTGTACGGAACAGATGAGAGAGACAGGAGAACTGGAGGACTTCAGCTCGGCGTTCTCGGATTTTGCGTCCCCGCTTACCGGGTTTGAGGAGGGAGGACCGGAGGACCTGTTCGCTCCGTTCCCGGAGAGCAGAACACAGACGACGTCTGTGCCGGACGCCTGCACGTCCTGCGGGAGTACGCTTCACGACGTCATTTCGACCGGGCGCTTCGGATGCTCGTCATGCTATTCAGCGTTCCGGGAACAATTGACCGATCCGGCACTGCTGCTGTACGGTCAGGTCAGGCACGTCGGACGAACGCCGCGGGGATACCGGCTGCGGAAAGAACGTGCGCTGGAGATATCGTCGTTGAAACAGGCGCTTGCCGCCGCCGTCAAGCAGGAAAACTATGAGGAAGCCGTCGGACTGCGCGACCGTATCCGCAGTCTGGAGTCGTGAGAGGGGGCAGTCGTATGGCATGGTATCAGGTGAGCGGAAAAGATCAGGACGTCGTCGTCAGTTCGAGTGTCTGCTTTGCACGTAATCTCGCTGAGTACCCCTTCCCTGCCCGCCTCGACGCGGCGGGCGCCCATGAGATCATCCGTCAGGTCGGAGCGGTGCTGGAGGAGAACGGGTTCTCCGGAACGGATTTTACTGACGTTTCGCGGTCGATGGCGTACTCGCTCGTAGAGAAGCAGTACGTCACACCGGGCTTCGTGCGGGAAAGCATCCCGCACGCGCTGTATCTCAACGAGCCGTGCAGCCTGTCCGTCATGCTGTGTGAGCGGGACCATATCCGTCTGCAATGTCTTCTGCCGGGATTTGCCCTGCGGGACGCGTTCGCGGGTGCCTGCAAGATCGAACAGGTGCTGGACGACAGATTCGACCTCGCATTTGATGAGGACGTCGGGTACCTCACGCAGGATCCGACCAACGCAGGCACCGCCATGCGGGCATCCGTCACGCTTTTCCTCCCCATGACGGTCATGAACGGGAAAATGGATATTCTTTCCGAACGCCTCGGCCGGATAGGATTGACTATCCGCCCGATCTGCGGGGAAAAATCCGGTATGGACGGATTCCTGTTCCGCGTGTCCAACCGGGTGACGCTCGGCGTCACGGAGGAGGCTGTCATCGACCGGATGCAGGACGTCGTCGGACGGATCACAGAAACAGAGCGCAGGTACAGATCCGGCGTCACGGGCAGCGAGCTTGCATCCCTGACGGACCGCGTCCTGCGGGCCGAGGGCGTGCTGAAGTACGCGTACCGGATGACGGCAGGTGAGTTTCTGTCGCTGAGCGCCTATGTCCGGCTGGGAATATCCATGGGGATCGTCAGAGACGTCCGCACGGAAACGCTGACGGAGCTGACCGTGGATATGATGCCGGCGTCGCTGTCGCTCGGTGCGGACCCGGCCCCGAAGAACGACGAGGAGCTGTGCGTCCTCCGGGCCGCACGCGTGCGGGACAGGCTGTCCGGATAAAGTGACCGATTTCCCGCGTAAGATTCAGATGGGAGGTTTTCATGACAAACCGTTTTACCCAAAAGGCGCAAAACGCGCTGAACGGGGCGCTGGCTGCTGCCTCAGAGCTCGGACACACCTATATCGGATCGGAGCATATCCTGCTCGGTCTGCTGTCCGACAGCGATTCGATCGCCTGCAAGCTGCTGACCGTCCGCGGCGCAGACCGCCGCAGGATCAGGGACGCCGTGGCGGAGCTGGCGGGAGAAGGACTCCCGACCCGCGTGTCTCCGCAGCAGATGACCCCGCGGACGCAGAAGATCATTCAGGAATCGGCTTACTTGTCCGTCTCTGCGGGACAGGGCTATATCGGAACGGAGCATCTGCTCCTTGCCCTTCTTGACGAGCATGACTGCGTAGCCGTCCGCATCATGGAGGAGCTCGATCTGCCCGTGGACGAGCTGAGACGTGACGTAACTTCTTTTTTGCAGGGATCGCCGACAGGACCCGACCCGGCAGGACCCGGCGTCTGTGCGTCCGATCAGACGTCCCCCGGCACGGGCGGAAGGGTCAGGAGCGGTCCGGCTTCGGGCGGGATCACGGACAGACGCAAAAAGGAGCAGACACTTTCCGGCGCGCCGACGATCTCGCAGTTCGGGCGCGATCTGACCTCGCTCGCACGCGAAGGCAAGTTGGATCCTGTCATCGGAAGAGATACGGAGACGGAACGCGTAGTTCAGATCCTGTCAAGACGCACCAAGAACAATCCCTGTCTGATAGGCGAGCCGGGCGTCGGCAAGACGGCCGTGGTGGAAGGGCTTGCCCAGCGCATAGCGGACGGGAATATCCCCGAAACGCTGACCGGAAAAACCATCGTGACGCTGGACCTTTCCTCCATGGTCGCGGGTGCGAAGTACCGGGGCGAATTTGAGGAGCGATTCAAGGGCGTAATGGAAGAGGCACGGCGCAACCCGGACATCATTCTGTTCATCGACGAGATCCATACGATCATCGGGGCCGGAGCCGCCGAGGGGGCGGTCGACGCGGCGAATATCATCAAGCCGTCACTCGCGCGGGGCGAGATACAGGTCATCGGTGCGACGACCGTCACCGAGTACCGCCGTCACATTGAAAAGGACGCGGCACTTGAGCGGCGGTTCCAGCCCGTCACCGTCGGTGAGCCGACGAAGGAGCAGACGCTGGATATCCTCGAGGGGCTGCGTCCGAAGTTAGAGGCGCATCACAAGCTGACGATCCCGGATGAAGCGATCGCGGCGGCGGTGGACCTGTCCGTGCGCTATATCAACGACCGCTTTCTGCCCGATAAGGCCATCGACCTGATCGACGAGGCCGCGTCAAGGCTGCGGATCAGCCTGCGTACTTCCCCGACGGATCTGAAGCGCCTTGAGGAGGCCGTGGCGGCCAAAAAGCGGGATAAGGAGGAGGCGATCAAGTCACAGGACTTTGAGCGGGCAGCCGCCTTGCGCGATGAGGAGCAGGCCCTCTCCCTGCAGTATGAATCGGCACGCTCGGATTGGTCGCATACGCAGGACAGCCAAAAGCTGTCGGTCAGCGCGAACGATATCGCCGGGATCGTCACGCAGTGGACGGGTATCCCCGTCAGCCGGCTGATCGAGGGCGAGGGGGAGCGGCTGATACACCTTGAGGACACGCTGCGGGCCCGGGTGATCGGTCAGGAGGATGCAGTCAACGCGGTAGCGAAGGCTATCCGGCGGGGACGGATGGGCCTCAAGGACCCGTCAAGACCGATAGGATCGTTCATTTTCCTCGGACCGACCGGCGTCGGGAAAACGGAGCTTTCAAAGGCGCTGGCGTCTGCCATGTTCGGGGATGAGAGCGCGATGATACGGCTGGATATGTCGGAATATATGGAAAAGCACAGCGTGTCCAAGCTCATCGGCTCCCCGCCGGGATACGTCGGCTTCGATGAGGGCGGACAGCTGACGGAGAAGATCAGAAGGCGCCCATATACCGTCATCCTGTTTGACGAGATCGAAAAGGCGCATCCCGACGTGTTCAATATCCTTTTGCAGGTGCTGGATGAGGGTATGCTGACCGACTCGCAGGGGAGGCGCGTGGATTGCCGCAACACGGTCATCATCATGACGTCCAACCTCGGCGCTTCCTCGGAAAGTGAGAAAAAGCAGCTCGGCTTTATGAACGTGGTCGGAGACGATCGTGAAAAAGCGAACCGGGATCGCATGATGCGTGCGCTCAAGGATACGTTCCGCCCGGAGTTCATCAACCGTGTGGACGAGATCGTCCTGTTCCGACCGCTCGGAAAAGCGGAGATCAACGGGATAGCCGCGATCCTGCTTGAAGAGGTCAGAAAACGCATAGAGGCGCTCCACATTCATATCACCTTTGACCCGTCCGTAGCGGCCCTGTGTGCCGCGGAAGGCTTTGACCCCGTGTATGGCGCGCGCCCGCTCAAGCGTGCCGTCGTCCGGCTCGTCGAGGATACCTTCTCTACCGAACTGCTTGAAGGCCGCGTAAAAACCGGAGATAGGATCACCGCTGCCGCTCGGGACGGGCAGGTGATTTATCAAAAGGAGAATGAATCGAATTGAAAAGGCGGGTGCCTTTGCAGGCACCCGCCGATCTCGTTCAGCGTAAACTAAATCTCTGTTGATATTCTTCTGAGAGTTCTTGCAGATCCATAAGGGCTTCTTTTCAAGAAGCCCTTATGCGGGGGTGCGGGGCAAAGCCCCGCAAAGCACTTACTGCATCTCCTTTTCGCCGGCGAGGATATCCTGCTTGAATTCCTCGTTGAGGTCGGGGTAAGCGGAAAGCATCGGCTCGACGTCGCGGCCCTTCTTGCGGTCGTAGTAGTTCTTGGTGATCTTGGCGACCGTACCGCTCATCACGATCAGACCGATCAGGTTCGGGATGGACATGAGGCCGTTGAAGGTATCGTCGATATCCCAGACCAGAGAAGAGCTGATGACGGCGGCGGCAACGATGAACAGAACGTACAGGATCTTGAAGATCAGCACGCAGTTCTTTCTTGCCTTGTCGCTCTTGACCCACTTGAAGCAGAACTCGCACGCCTTCTCACCGTAGTAGGACCATGCCAAGATGGTCGTGAAGGCGAACAGCGGGAGAATGATGCAGAAGCAGGCAGTTCCGAACACGCCGAAGTTGTCGGAGAACATGGACATGGCCATCATGGAGTCGTCGATCCCCGCGGCTTCTTCCATGGTAGTCTTCAGAATAAAATCGTAGTTGGTGGTGATGAACATCAGCGCGGACAGCGTGCAAATGACGAAAGTATCGAAGAAGACCTCAAACACGCCCCACAGACCCTGCTTGACAGGCTCGCGGGTCTCGGAAGCGGAGTGCGCGATGACGGAGGAACCCAGACCGGCCTCGTTGGAGAACACACCGCGGGCCATACCCTTCTGGATGGTCACGGAGAACAGGTATCCCATCAGACCACCGGCGGCTGCGTTGAGGTTGAACGCATCCTCAAAGATCAGCTTGAACGCGGGACCGATGTTGGAGGCGTGCATGAAGATGGCGATGAGGGCCAGCACGATGAACAGAAGAGACATGAAGGGGATCAGCTTGGAGGCAACGCGGCCGATTCGCTTTATGCCGCCGATGATGATGACGGCCGCGACCAGTGCCACGATGATACCGATCAACAGCTTGACGAGCGTTTCAGCCTGAGAGCCGGATTCGACGGCAAAGGCGTCGCCGAGGGTGCCGCCGAGTGTCGCGGAAATCTTGTTGGTCTGTACGCCGGACATACCGACAGCGGCGAACAGGCAGACGATAGCGGCCATATAGGCAAGGATCTTGCCGATGATGTTGATCTTGGGGTGTTTCTTGAACTTTAGACCGTTTTCGAGGTAGTAGAACGCACCGCCGGAGAAGCCGCCCTGACCGTCCTTCTTGCGGTAGTACAGGCCGAGGACGTTTTCGGAGTAGTTGGTGACCATGCCGAAGAACGCGGAGATCCACATCCACAGCACGGCGCCCGGGCCGCCGCTGAGAATAGCTGCCGCAACGCCGACGATGTTGCCGGTGCCGACGGTGCCGGAGATGGCAGTAGCGAACGCCTCAAACTGCGAGACGCCCTTGGTATCCGACTTCTTGCCCATGGACTTGACGGCAGGCACAATGGTGCTGCCCATGGAGTCGCCGAACTTGCGGAGCTGTAAGAAACCGGTGCGGATGGAGAGAAGCAGACCGGTGCCGAGGATCAGGATGATGACGGGCCAGCCCCAGACGACGCCGTTGATGGCGGCATTGACGTTTGTCAGGCCTTCAATGAACTTTTCCCACATGATGTGAGCCTCCGAGAAAAATGATTTCAAAAAACAAAAAGAGCCAAACTCGGTTTGGCTCCGGAAGCACACACCGTTCCCGCAAAACGCAAAAAAAGCCCTTGCGGAAATGGAATGAACTACTCCGTCCTTTTGCCTGAGAGATTCATCCCGTGCGGGACTTTCACCTTCGGCACCCATGAAATGGACTTCTCCGGAGCGCTATCAGCCATACAGTCCCGTCCGTTCCCCGGACACCTGAGAGTGTTACTCCTTCGGCGGCATTCTGCCCTTTCCTGTACGCTTCATTTAGCATATTTGATTTTTGATGCGGCTATTATAGCACAACCCGGCTGTTTTTGCAAGCCCTTTTTGAAATATATTCACGGAAAATGTGAATTTATCTCTTTTTGAGGTTTTTCATGCAGAATCAGCCGGGGATTTGTATATGTTCACATATGTGAATGTCCGTTCACATGGCGCGGCGGTTCAGGATCGGTTTTCATCGATGATGCGGGAGACGGTCTCTCCGTACATCCGTCCGAGAGCGATCATAGCGTCGGAATCGTAGTGGGCGATGTCGTCGTTCTCCTTCTCGCAGCCGAGACCGGGAGTGACGGTATCCAGATAGTAGTAGTTGGGGGAGCGAGAGCAGCATATTTCCTTCTGGATATTGATGATGCCGTTCAGCGTCCACGGCCACGCGTCGCTGATCGCGGCGTCAAGGAACGCGAAGCCTCCCGGAGCGACGTACGGACTGATCCGCTCCGTGATGCGGCGGATCAGATCCTCCTGCCGGTCCGCGTAGTTGACCGTCTGCTCGACGTTCCACGAATCGGTCTCGCCCTGCATCCAACAGAGCGCGAACACCTCGGGGTCGAGGCCCATGTCCTTGAGACGCTCCAGAGACGTGAGCGTATGCTTCATGATATATTCGTAGACCTCCTGCCCTTCAGCGAAGTGGAGCGTGAGACCCGCTCCGGACCACGAGGATTTGATGACGTAGAACGTCTCGCCGGGATACTTCTCGTCGAGGTACTGCGCGAGTCCCAGTTCGGGACCGAAGCGTTCCTTCGTGGATCCCTGACCGAACGAGACCGGCACGAAGCCGTCGGTCTCCCGCGACCCGCCGTCCACGGCGACGTCGATCAGGATATGCGGGAAGCCCTTCTCGAACTGCGCGTAGACCGCCGGGTCGGCGTGCGTCTTATAGATCGCCTGTGTGGACTGTCCGGACGCGTTGGATTGACCGTTGATGTAGATGACGTGCGCTTTGCCGGGGGTCAGGCGGGTCTTGGGCAGGTTGGGCTTGACGACGGGATCGTCCGTGTGAAGGGATGCGTACATCTTGAGAGACAGATCACAGGGCTGACCGTTCTTGAAGGCAAGGATATCGGTCAGCACGCCGGAAACGCCGTTGTCGGGCGCCTCGCAGAAGTAAACGCCGACCGGATTCTCCGAGCCGCGGCAGAACACGCAGAGATAGGTCCCGCCCTTGACCGTGCCGTCCGGGATGTGGAAGCTCAGGCGGCCGTTGTCGACGTAGTCCCTGATCGTCCGGCTGTATACGGGCTGACCCGAAACGGAAGAGGCGTAGTTCCCTTCCCATCTGTACAGGCACAGGTCCATGGAGCCGATATTGTCGCTCCAGCTGGGGAAGGTGCCGTAAAGAGCGGTAAGAGAGCAGCCGGCCGGCAGCGAAAAGCGCACGGCGGCGGTATCGCTGTCCGTGACCCTGAAGGGCTCGATGGACATCGGATAATTCTTGCAAAGGAAGGCGTAATTGGCTTTTCTGTCTGACAGATTCATGTTTTTCCTCCTTTACCCGTATACGCTGGATTTTCTCTTTTGCAAGTATACCATATCGCGGATGAAAAGTCAATACGGTTTTGTCCCTTTCTCCAACACTCGGAAAATTTATGAAAACCTATTGCATTTTCGCGCAAAAGAGGGTATAATATGAAAGATGTTTTGATAAGAAAGGATGTTTTCCCATGAACACTCTGCATAAGCTCCCGAATTTTGAGGGCGTCAAGGGCCCCGTGCTGACCATCGTGATGGACGGCGTAGGCCTTGCCCCGAATACCGTTTCCAACGCCGTCGCGCAGGCGTACACTCCCGCGCTCGACCGTCTGATGGCCGAGTATCCGATGGTTTCCCTCAAGGCGCACGGCACCGCCGTGGGTCTGCCCTCCGATGACGATATGGGCAACTCCGAGGTCGGCCACAACGCGCTCGGCGCGGGCCAGGTCTTCGCACAAGGCGCGAAGCTCGTCACGCAGTCCATCGAGACCGGCAAGATGTTTGCCTCCGAGACGTGGCAGACGCTGGTCGGCGGTGTGAAGGCCAACGGCTCCACGCTTCACTTCCTCGGTCTGTTCTCCGACGGCAACGTGCATTCCCACATCGACCATCTCAAGGCCATGATCACAGAGGCCAAGGCCGAGGGTGTGAAGACCGTCCGCGTCCACATCCTGATCGACGGACGTGACGTCGGCGAGACCAGCGCACTGGAATATATCAATCCGTTTGAGGATTTCCTCGCATCCCTGCGTGACGACAGCTTCGACATCTGCATCGCGTCCGGCGGCGGCCGCATGAAGATCACGATGGACCGTTACGAGGCCAACTGGGCAATGGTCGAGGCCGGATGGAAGACCCACGTGCTGGGTGAAGGCCGTCAGTTCGCGTCCGCGGCAGAGGCTGTGGAGACCTATCGCAGCGAGCTGCATGTGATCGATCAGGATCTGCCCGCGTTCGTCATTGCCAAGGACGGCAAGCCTGTCGGCACGATCGAGGACGGCGACTCCGTTATCTTCTACAACTTCCGCGGCGACCGTTCCATCGAGATCTCCAAGACCTTCGACGCGCCCGAGGGTGCGTTCGACAAGTTCGACCGTGTGCGTGTTCCCAAGGTGCTGTACGCCGGTATGCTGGAGTACGACGGTGATCTGCACATCCCGCACCGCTACCTCGTCAACCCGCCCGAGATCACGAACACGATGGGTGAGTATCTCGCGAACACCGGTGTGAAGCAGTTCGCGATCTCCGAGACGCAGAAGTACGGTCACGTGACTTACTTCTGGAACGGCAACAAGTCCGGCAAATTCTCCGACGAGCTGGAGACCTACGTTGAGATTCCCTCCGACGTCGTGCCCTTCGAGCAGCGCCCGTGGATGAAGTGCGCCGAGATCACCGACCG
>JAKSPU010000025.1 GCA_024404505.1 Clostridia bacterium | reverse complement strand
CAAGCAGATGTGCCGTCAAGGCGTCAGCCGTGCATTGTGCGGTGATGCCTTAAGGGCTTCTTGAAAGAAGCCCTTGAGGAACCTAAAAAATAAAGAATTGACCAAGGTTTGGTTTATGTGGAACGAGATAGGTGGGTACCTGTGACGGCACCCACCTATCTTTTTCGGCGTAAGCCTATTTTTTCCATAAAGTTCTTGGAAATCTTAAGCCCTTCTTACAAGAAGGGCTTAAGCGGGGCGTGGGGCAGCGCCCCACACGCTCCTCATACGTCCTTTACCGTCACGGCTGCGAAATCATAGCCGCCGAGCATCGGGAGAGTCAGCGTGTCCCCGGACAGTGACGGGCTGCAGCGCAGCGCGGCGGTAATCTGCGCGGGCGCGGACAGACGGACGGTAACGTTTTCGGCTTCGGTCGGCAGCATATTGCACAGCAGCAACGCCAGCGTTCCGTCGTCCGGGACGTTGCGTGCCGTGATCAGGTACACCCCGTGCGAGCCGACCACGCGGGCATCCGGCGACTGCCCGGACAGCACCTCATAGACGGCGGCCAGCTGTGCCTGCCCGTCGGGCAGACAGGCGGGACCGGCTTCCGTGCGGGCATAGGACAGCACCGCGCCGTCAAACGGCAGGACGGCAAAGCGTCCGTCGGGTGAGACGTATGCCGCAGGCCGGAAGCTGTCCCCCGCCGCCGGGACGGGCCCGACGTCGATACCGCGGGCCTGCAGGATGCGGGCCGCCGGAACATCGAGCAGAACGCCTGCTTTCATCTGCGCAGGCATCAGCCCGAGCGCGTCGGCACCGAACGCGATGCCGGGCGCGGTCCCCTCATACCGGGTCGGAAGCCCGAACAGGGACAGGAATATCCCCGCCATCGGGTGGGAGAACTGCCCCATCAGGCGGCTGTCGCCGCAGTACGGGGTCGGGAGGTCCGCGCTCCGGATCATGTGCATGGGGTGACACACCCGGAAGCCGACAGGCTCCCGCCCGGCGAACATGGCCGCCAGCACGCGCCAATCGGGCGTATTCCGGACATGGATGTCAAGGTAGGCCGTGTCGTGACGGTCGGGGCCGTAGCACAACATATACTTATGGCGGTCCGCGCCGCCGTTGGCGGTCAGCACGGCGTCATACAGCTCGCACAGCACCTCCGGCACAACGGTATGGTCACGCGGGTAGGGGTCGTTCTCGTCGATCACGGTCAGGTCCGGGTCGTCTGCTTCCCGCAGCCAGCCGATCTGCATCCGGCAGAATTCCGTAACGCCGCCGAGATCCTGCTCTGGGTATCGCGGCGCGATCACGGGCCAATACGGCGCTCCGCTGATCCTTAGGAAAGGTTTTCCCTTCCCTGCCAGTACGCGAAGAAGCTCGGACAGCTCGACGCCTTCAAGGTCGAAGTGCGTGTAGCTGGCGCACAGGCCCATCGGCACGGTCGGATCCACCTCGTCCGCCGCGGCGCGCAGCGCCCGGCAGAAATCCGTCATCGACTCGCCCATTACGTCCATGAACGTCGTCCGGAGCAGATTCGGCGCGCCTGTGAAGGAATCACGAAGCTGGTCGGGAGTCAGATTGCGTCCTGTGCGCGCCCTCATCAGGGCAAGATGGCCGGGGCAGACGCAGGTGAAGCCGGGGCGGACGGACTGCACAAGGTCGTCGTCCCACAGGATCATGTCCGCGCCCGCGCGGATCAGATCCCGGGTCAGATCGCAGCAGGCGGCGAGGAAGAGCTTGTCCGTCGTGCAGATGGCAGAGCAGGTCCCGCCCGAGAACGACGTCAGGCGGAGGGAGCCTGCAAACCGTGCCTCAAACGCGGCAGACCGCTCGGTGCCGTAGCCGAGGGTGTTGGTCCAGAAGGCGACGCGGAAGCCCTCGGACTTGAAGAAGCGGATCATATCGGCGATATGGGCCAGAGTACGGGTGTGCGTCTCGCCCTCGTCGAACAGGTCGATGCCGGACAGCAGGAGGACCGTCACGCCGGCGGCGCGGAGGTCGGAAAGAAACGTGCCGAGGTTATCGTCGTTGATCTCGGCGATGTCGATCTGGGTATACAGGTCAGTCATGGGGCACCTCCCAAGTTAATTTATTCATGGATTTATTCATGGTATCGCGTCTGCGCGAGCAGCCAGTCGATGAGGTCGGTTTCCAGCAGCGCGGGATTCCACGCGTTATGGCCGACGCCGGGGAACAGGATCATCTCGGCATGGCCGCCGCAGGCATTGACGGCATCGACCATGCGCTTGTTCTCGGACGGCAGGACGGCGGTGTCCAGTTCACCGTGGAACGCGCGGATCGGGATATGCTTCATCCGTTCGCAGTTCCACGCCATACCGCCTCCGCAGACGACCGCTCCGGCTGCGAACAGCTCGGGCGTACACATGAGCATGGTCCACGCCGCGTAGCCGCCCATGGATGAGCCCATGATGAACACCCTGTCGGGGTCCACATACGGCTGTGCCGCGATGAAGCGGACCCACGCGATCAGCTCGGAAAAGCAGCAGTACCACGAGTCGTACTCGCAGAGAGGCGCGGCGATCAGCAGGCGTTTTCCTCTGTCCCGGCAGAATTTTTCGGCTGTGTACGGTACGCGGACGACGTGCAGGTCATGTCCGCGTCCGCCCGCGCCGTGCAGGTAGATGAGCAGCGGCAGGCTCTCCGCGGTCTCGTCAAAGTCCTCCGGGGCGCTGAACAGATATTGCATGGATTTTTCGATCCGGTCTTGCATAACAAAGACTCCTTTCCCGTACAGGAACGGCATATTCTGCTATGATTATAGCACACAAAGATCAGCGTGTCAAGAAAAATTACCCGGAGGGCGCGTTTTCCTCACGCCAGCAGGCGCGGTCCCCCGGGATGAGGAGACCGAGGAGAAGGGGCGCCGCAGCGCCCCCTTCTCCTCGGTGAAAGATAGTATCATCCCCCCTCCCGCGCACGGGAGGGGGTCGGGGGGCACCCGAGCGCCGGAGGCGCGAGGCATTCCTCGCTGCCGGTCGGAGGGCAGGGGGTGGGGACAATTAATCAATGTTTACGCCGGGCAAGCCTCCGCCCCTCCGGCATCCGCTTTTTCGGGCAGAAAAAAGCAAAATATGTGTCAAATATACTTGACAACGAGACCATCATGTGTTATAATGATGTCACATATACACGACATGGGGGGCTGCCATGAATCAAAAAATGAAGCAAGCCCGGCAGCAGAAAAAGCTGTCGCAGGCGGAGTTGGCCAAGTTGGCCGGTGTGGCGCGGCAGACGATCAACATGATCGAAAGCGGCGAATACAACCCCACGCTGGCCCTGTGCCTGAAGATCTGTCAGATACTCGGCTGCACACTCAACGACTTATTCTGGGAGGACAAGTGATGTTTTACGACGAACGGATCCATGCGGGACGCGGGAAAGCGTTCCGGAACACGATCATTCTGGCGGTGGTGCTGCTTGCGATATACGGAGCGATCCACACGGTGAGCCTGTTCATGCTCCACGACGCGGCGAATCCGCTGGCCTTTATCATCGAGCCGCTGTGCCTTCTGGCCGGGCTGGTCATCCTCATCTACGGTGAGACCGCCTTCGGCGGCAGGGACCGCGACGAGATGCGCGAGTATCAGAAAAACTGCTACTACGCCAAAGCGTTTTACGTTTTCCTGTACATATTCGCCGGGGTATACTGCGTATTTGCGCCGATACAGTCGACCTTCATGCTGGGCCGGAAATCTCTTTCTATTCCTAACGGCTTCGTCACCTATACCGGCTTTTTCAAGCCGAATATTCTCCTGACGGTCGTGGAGATCCCCTGCTTCCTGTTCCTGCTGCTTCAGTTCAAGAAATCCGAACTGCCGATCAATTCCGAGTTTCTGGCCGAGGACGGCACGGAGTATTGGCACCGGGTATGGGGCAATATCCGCAAGTTCAGCGGTTTGTGTGTACTGTATACGCTCGGCAGCCTTGCCGCCTCCATCCTGTATCTCGGAATCACGTCCGGCTCCGATTTTGCCTTTACCGTGGGACTCCCGCTCGGCGTCGTGCTGGCCGGCGTGCTGACGTGGTTCAGCATCTCGTTCGAGTACTTCGTCTTATCCGCAGCCGAGCGCGTCAGTGACCGGGCGCTGCAGCGCGGACAGATCTCCGGCACGACCATGGCGTTCTGCTGGGCCGGTTTCGGTATCACATTGACGATCAGCCTGATCTACTTCATCCTCGAGTTGATCGGTATCCGGTACCACGAGCGGGTGCTGACGATCACCTACTCGATCCTGAATCCCTTTGCAGAGCTTTCCGCCTGCTTGGGCAACATGTTCTTCATCTACCTGATGTCCGAGCTGCAGCCGCTCCGCGACCGGCGGCTGACCGGAACCGGGTACACTTATCAGACGCTGGGCCTGATATCCGGCTCCGTGCTGACGGGCTTGAGTCTTCTCGGCACAGCCCTCTCCATTTCGACACATCCGGAGCCGAACGAGCAGCTGCCCCGGTTTTCCTATTATGATGCGCAAACCGCTCTCGGGCTGCTGATCGATCTGACAACGGCTATCCTGCTCGTCATCGTCATCCTGCGTCTGTACAAGCACAGTCTGACGTCAAAATGGTACTGTCTCGTGCCCGTACTGCCTTTGGCGTACATAGCCGTGTCTGCTCTGCCGGAGATGGGCTTCATATACACGCCTGCCGTGGATGATGCCTTGGGTATCGTGACCACGATCCTGTACGTCCTCATGTATACCGGTATCTGGCGCAGGATCCGCAAGCATCCGCTCCCGGTCGGGGAAAACGAAGCGGGCAGCGCCGACGAAGCCGGTTGTCAGACTGAATAAAAGAGGTTCTTCAAAAAATAAAGAACCCCAAAAATATAAATTTCACTCCGCACAGGGTAGATTTGCCTTCGCTTTGCGCTATTTATCTATGAAGTCATCTTGCCGGAAAGGAGAACCGATATGCAAGATCAAAGTATCATAGACTTGTATTTTTCCCGTTCGGAGCAGGCAGTGCGCGAAACGGAACAGAAGTACGGCGCGTACTGCACCGCCGTAGCCATGAATATCCTGCATAACGAGCAGGACGCGGAGGAGATCGTCAACGACACGTGGCTTTGGCTCTGGCAGCATATCCCGCCGGACTGTCCGCCGTCCGTGCGGCGGTATATCGCGCGCGTCGCGCGCAATCTGTCCATTTCGCGCTGGAGATACCTGCACGCTGACAAGCGGGACCGCAGTCTGGAGGTCGTGCTGGAGGAGGCGGACGAGTGTTGTCCCGGCCTCGTGACGCACCCGGAGAACGCCGATCTGCTCCGCGACAGCCTCAACGATTTTCTGCGTTCCCTCAAGGAAAAGGACCGTTCCATGTTCATCCTGCGGTACTACCATACGGAGTCCGTGACCGACATCGCCACGGGGCTGCACATGAAGCCTGCCGCGGTCAGCCGCCGCCTTGAATTCCTGCGGGACAAGCTCAGGCGGTACCTCGCGGAAAGGGGGTACACGGTATGAACGCGGAAAACGCCTTGAGATTTATGGATATCATGAGCTGCATCGACGCGGACCTTCTGGACGAGGCGGAGAACGCCGCCGGAATGGATCGTCTGATCACAGGCGAAGCCGGAGAGCCCGCCCCCAAACGTGAGCACAGACCGTGGTCAGCCGCTGCCATCGCTGCCTGCGTCGCGGCCTTTGCCGTGGTCGTGTATCTCGCCGTGCTGCTCGTTGGGCGCAACGAGGCCCGGATCGCAGCATGGATCGACAGGATCAGGGACAGACAAAACGAGGAGACCGCAGAGGACGGGTCGGAAGTCATCGAGGTGCGGGACCTGAAAAACTACTTCTTCGACTTCTACAACAAGCAGGGCGAGCTTTTGCCCGGAGACGACGGGGACCCCGCGCGGGTGCCGCAGAGTGACCGGAACGCGCTGATCGGGCAGACCTACCGCTTCCCGCTGACGTCGGGCGGCGAAGAACCCCTGCATTTCTGCCTGTATATGACCGATACGAACACGTACCGGCTGGCTGTCGTCATCGGATCCGACCATCTTCCGCTGCTGCTGGTCTTCCAGCCCGTCCGGGAGCAGGAGGAATACCTGATGAGCGGCATCACGGGGCAAATCGAAAGCAGCGGGACAATCACGGCCGTGCTGGTCAGCGCGATGAACGTCGATCCCGGGCAGCAGACCTCTCTCTCCGACACGCTGGGAGAGCTGCGGGAAGATGGGACGGCACGCGTCACCGCCGCCGATTTCGGGAACGGGAACGTGCCCGTGCGGCTGGGGTACGTGGTTGGCAGCGTGGTCCGCAGGGATGCGGAGATGTACTTCACCGAGGGCGCTGCCGCGGTCGACCGCTTCAAGGAGATCCTGTCTGTATATGACATGGTGCACGTCGTGCAGAACGGTGAGCCGACACCGGAGGAGGCCGAACGCGGCGACGGACGGAAGGTCATCATCGACTACTACGACCAAGAGCCGGGTTCGTGGGAAAAGACCGTCAGCTTCTTCAGGGATAAGGGTGAGCAGTACCTCGCGTTCTGCGGACACAAGAAGTCGTCGGTCTCCTATTGGAGCGAAGGCGGGCTGTGCGCGTACACCGTCACGGAGATGGTCATCGACACGGTGATCGACCGCGAGGGCGGGATATTCGACGACGCCGCGGAGCAGATGACGGTCACGATCCTTGAGCAGCACGCGTTCGCGCCGAACGGACGCATTGCGTACGGAATCCTTGAAGGCCGGCAGGGCGGCAGGTCCTACTCCCTGTTGAACCTGCCCGGTACCTGCGAGCCGGTCGACAACACGTCGCAGTACGTGGTAGTGCTGTGCGATTGGATCCAACTGAAGGTGACGGGAGGCGTGATCAGAAACGCACACTCCGACACGGTGATCTTCGGTGAAGGCGAGTTTGACTCCCTCTTCATGCCGTACATGATCCGCAAGGTCGATCCGGCGTTCATGGCGGAAGCCGTGAAGGACGAAAAGATCGCCGATCCGTCCAAACGTCACGCGGACGACTACAAAGCGGATTACACGTTCATGTACTTCGACCTCATGGAGCTGCTGGCGGAGAAGACCGGCATTAAGTGGGGCGGAGACTGACCTGCAAAACACGGGGCTGTCGCACTGTTGTGAGAGAGCCCCGTGTTTTCTTGCAAAACCACTTGATTTTCCGCCGGAATCATTGTATAATGGTGGTAACCAGACATAAGGAGGTCACGCCATGTTTCCCATCGGAATGTCCACCTCCGGGCTTGACCCGACGGAGGAGGTCCTCGCCGACTACGCCCGCGAGGGCATCACACATATCGAGGTCTCCATCGGCAACGACGACTTTGACCGCATCGATTGGCCCACGGTCCGTGCGCTGTGCGGTAAGTACGGCATCACGCTGTGGTCGGTGCATCTGCCGTTTGCCCCGTTTACGCTGCTCGATCCGTCGTCTCTTGACGAGGGCAGGCGCGTCTTTACCGTTGACCGCTTCCGGGCGTTGATGGCAGCCGCCGCTGCCGTGGGCGCGGACAAATTTGTCGTCCACGCGAGTGCCGAGCCGATCCCCGATGCGGAGCGGGCCGCCCGCATGGCACAATCCAAGCGTTCGATGGCGGAGCTGGCGGACTATGCCGCCGGACTCGGCGCCGTCGTGTGCGTCGAGGACCTGCCGCGCACCTGCCTCGGACATGATTCCGCCGAGCTGCTCGACCTTTTGTCCGCCGACGATCGTCTTCGTTGCTGCCTCGACACCAATCATTTGCTTTCGGAGGAGCTGCCGGACTTCATCCGTGCGGTCGGAGAGAAGATCGTCACGCTGCACGTCTCGGACTATGACCGCGTCAACGAGCGCCATTGGCTGCCCGGAGAGGGCGTCATCCGATGGCCTGCCGTTCTTGACGCGCTTCGGTCGGTCGGATACGACGGTCCGTGGATGTACGAGATCGGTCTCGCCACCCCCGGCACCATAATCCGCGACCGCGAGTTGACGCGCCGCGACTTCTATGTCAACGCACACGAGCTGTTTGACGGCAGACCGCTCACCACGTTCTCGCACCCTAAGCCCGATCTCGGGATGTGGGGCTGACATCCATCTATCATTACAGGAGGTAACCGTATGAAGCTCCCGAATCTCGTCCCGCAGACTTTTCCGATGGAGGATCAGATCATGCGCGGAATGTATGACGACATCGGAACGGACCCTTATTTTGTCGACCTGCGCCCCGTCGCGGACGACAAATCCATCCTGAAGAATCCCCACAAGGGTTGGTTCTGGCACTTCGTGGACAACGGTATGCGCCGCGGTCAGTACCGTGACCGACAGGCTCCCGGCGACTACATGGAGGACTTTCCCTGCCTGAATCACCTGTACCTGCGTTTCGACTGGGCAGACATCGAGCGCGAAAAGGGCGTGTACGATTGGTCGCCGCTCGACCGCATCATGGAGGAATGGGGCCCGCACGGGTATACCTTCTCGATGCGTGCCTGCTGCTTCGAGGGCGATCAGAACGTCGATTTCGCCACGCCGCGCTATGTCTTTGAGGACGGCGCCCGCTGCTACGACACCGGCTGGGGCATCCAGCCCGACTACGGCGATCCGATCTTTCTTGAGCGTCTCGAGGCGTTCATGGAGCAGTTCGGACGGCGCTACAACGGGGACAAGCGGCTCGAGCTTGTCGACGTCGGTACCTACGGGACGTGGGGCGAGGGCCACACAGTGCAGGGGGACGGCGTGATCTACCCGATGGACGTCGTGAAGAAGCACCTCGATCTGCACGCGAAATACTTCCCCGACACGCTGCTGCTCTGCAACGACGACCACATCATCGGGCGCATGGCGCACGGCGCGGGAGAGGTCAACGAGATGCTGCGCTTTGCCGACGCCCGCGGCTTCGGCGTGCAGGACGACAGCATCTGCTGCGACGGCTACTCGGTCGACATGGGCTACGACACGATGCGTGCGAATTGGGCGTTCCAGCGGCTGTACAAGAACGCGCCCTCGACCATCGAGTTCGCGCACTACACCTACATCCGCCCGGAATTCGACCGCTTCTACCGCAACGGTTACACGATCATCGAGTGCCTTAAGAATTCCCGCGCGACGTTTGCCGGCTTCCACGGCTATCCGCGCGTCTGGCTGAAAAACGAGCATTACCTCGCCGACTACTGCGCCAACCGGCTGGGATATTGGTACTTTGTCCCGTCCGTCTCGGTGCCGCCGATGCAGAACAGCGCCCACAACGTCATGTCCCTGCGGCTGGAAAACCGCGGCTGGGGCAAGGCGTACCACAAGTACGACCTCAAGGTCCGCCTGTCCGGCGCAAACGGGCAGAAGGTATGCGCGTCCGACTTTGATCTCCGTCTGCTCGGGCCGGACGAGGGGCAGGATATCCGTGTCCCGCTCGATCTGCGCGGACTCGGCGCCGGGGAGTACGAGGTCTCGGTCGGCGTGTTCGAGGGTGAAAAGCCCGTAAAGCTCGCGATCAAGGCAGAACTTGAAAAGGACGGCTTCTACACCGTTGCGAAAACGGTGGTCAGCGGTGTCTGATGCCATGTATTACGAAAAGCTGACCGAGCGGGAGCTTGACCGCGTTGTATCCGGATATATCGACTATTACAACGGCGAGGAGGGCGGCTGCTGGACGCGGGATAAGGCCTATAAGCGCATCCATCAGGTCATGACCACGGAAGATTCCCTGTGTCTCGTGCAGTACGACGATGCGGGCGGTATGACCGGCTTTGCGATGGGGTATTACAAGGTATACGACGACCTCTTGGGGTACTTTCTGGAGGAGATCGTGATCTTCAGGGAATACCAGAATCAAGGGTACGGCTCGGCGCTGCTCGCAAAGATCGAGGAAACCGTCCGTGAAAACAACGCAGAGCTCATTGAACTGCTGTCCGTCAATGACGAGCATCACGCTCATTTCTATCAGAAGGCAGGATTCTATACCGCCAAAAATCTGATCGTCATGGGCAAGCATTGATCGCTTTCATAGGCTGATAAATAACGAAAAGGCGGCGTATGCCGCCTTTTCTGTTTGCTTTTCAAATCTCCTTCCCTACCTCACGAAGAACGGTTTCCGCCGCTGCGGGGATGCGTCCGAGGTTGTCCGGGCCGACGTTCAGAAGGTAATTCGCGCCGAGCGCCTTCAGATGGTCGCGCGTTTCCCGGATCCGCGACGCGGATTTCCAATTCTGATCGAAGGACTTCCAGCCCCACGTGTCGTTGAGCGTCGCGGGAGACTCATACAGAAGATCGTAGTCCTTGTTCTCGGGGATCTCGTTGTCCCCGGCGGACACGTAGTCGCCCATGCCGTTGCCGATGCGGGAATTGACCATGCACGCCGGCTGATACCGCTTGATCATGGCGTACAGTTCCCTGCTCTGCGCCTCCGTGATGTTCCACGGCGTGTCGCACCACAAAAGGAACAGGTCTCCGTAACCCGTCAGCAGCTCCTGCATCTGCGGCTTGATCTTTTCCTCAAAGCAGTGGGTATAATCCTTTTTCGCGTTGTCCGGGAAGTCCCAGTCGTTGGTCCACGAGGTGGTCCCGAAATTCAGGAACGGTACGCCCCAGCCGCCGCCGTCCGGGTGTGACCAGTCTATCTCCTGCGAGTAGTAAAGTCCGAACTTCATGCCGTGCTTATAGCAGGCCTCGGCCAGCTCCGCGATGATGTCCCGCCCGAACGGGGTCGCGTCGACGACGTTGAAGCGGTCGGCCTTACTGTGGAACAGTGCAAAGCCCTCATGGTGCTTGGCTGTGATCACGATGTACTTCATGCCCGCGGCCTCAGCCGTACGGACGTAGTCCTCGGCGCAGAAGCCGATCGGGTTGAACGCCCGGGCAAGCTCATGATACTCCGCGTTCGGGATGCGGAAATACGCCTGCGCCCACTCGCCGATCTCCGGGATGCGCCGTCCCTTCCACTCACCGCCGAGCAGCGAGTACAGACCGAAATGCAGCATGAGACCGAACTGTGCGTCACGGAACGCCTGCTTGTATGCGGGTATTGACATGATGATGTCCTCCATTTCCTGTCGCTGCCACTATTGTACCACATTCGGCACATCAAATCAACCGGGATCCCGCATTTTTCCGTGCTTTTTTTACTTTTCTCTTGACGCCGGAAGTGCGTCGATGTATAATGAAAGCAACCTGTAATCCGGAAGGAGAACTGCCATGTCAGATACCATCACTTATTCCGCCTCCGAGAAAAGATTCTGCCTCCGCACGGACAGCACGCTGTACGTCATCGACCTGTACGACGGCAAGTATCCCCTCCAGCGGTACTACGGTCCCGCCGTGGACACGCTGCCCGACGCTTTCCATGTTTACCGTGCCTTCTCCCCTTACCCCACAGAGTACGGTCCCGGCTTCTCCTTTGACACCATATTGTCCGAGTATCCGACCTTCGGAAACGGCGATATGCGCCACGAGGCCATGCGCGTCAAGGGGCCGGACGGAAGCGGCGTCACCGATTTCGTGTTCATCGGCTTCAAAATCGACGCCGGACGCGAGCCGATACCCGGTCTGCCGTACGCCCGCCCCGACGCCGACACCGAAACGTTGGAAATGCACATGGAGGACCCTGTCACGGGGTGCGTGCTGACGCTGCGGTACGTAGTCTTCCCGCACGAGGACGTCATCGCCCGCAGCTATTCCCTGCGGAACGCATCCGGAGGGTCCGTGGTGCTGGAGAACGGCATGAGCCTGTGCCTTGACATCCCCCGCGCCGACTTTGACCTGACCTATCTGCCCGGCACCTACGGCTCGGAGCGTTTCAACACTAAGCGCCCGCTGTCACAGGGCTGTTTCCTGATGGATTCCCGCCGCGGCTCCTCCTCGCACCACATGAGCCCGTTCTTCGCGCTCTCCGACCGGGGTGCGTCCGAGGAATCCGGCAGAGCCTACGGCTTCAATCTTGTTTACTCCGGCAATTTCCGCAGCATGGTCGAGGTCGATCAGAATCAGACGACCCGCGTGCTGACTGGCATCAACCCGGACACCTTCTCATGGAAGCTGGCGCCCGGTGAGGTCTTCCATGCGCCCGAGGCGGTCATGACCTATACGGACAAGGGTCTCGGACAGGTCAGCCGCAATTTCCATCGATTTGCCAACAGGCATCTGGCCCGTCCCTGCGGCTTTGAGCGCCGTCCCGTCGTGCTGAACACGTGGGAAGGCACCTTCTTCAACATCAACGAGGACAGGCTGGTGAAGTACGCCAAGGAGGCCGCCGCGCTCGGCATTGATATGCTGGTCATGGACGACGGCTGGTTCGGTACGCGCCGCAACGACCTTGCCGGCCTCGGCGATTGGTGGGAGTGCCGCGACCTGTTCCCGGACGGTCTCGGGGCGTTCGTCTCGCGTGTCAAGGCGCAGGGCGTCAGGTTCGGCATCTGGATCGAGCCTGAAATGGTCAATCCCGATAGCGATCTCTACCGCGCCCACCCCGATTGGTGTCTGCACGTGCCCGGACGCCGCCGCTCCGAGTCCCGCAACCAGCTCGTGCTGGACATGGGCAACCCGGACGTCCTCGACTACCTCAAGACCACCTTCTCGAAGACCTTTGACGGTGTGGGGCTTGACTACTTCAAATGGGATATGAACCGCCATCTGTGCGAGGTATGGTCGTCGTCGCTCCCCGCTGACCGGCAGGGTGAGGCATACCATCGCTACGTGCTGGGCGTGTACGACCTTGCGGACTGGTTCCGCACGCAGTATCCGGACGCTATGATCGAGATGTGCTCCGGCGGCGGCGGACGCTACGACCTCGGTATGCTGCCCTACTGCTCGCAGATCTGGACCTCCGACACGACGGACGCCGTCCACCGCACCAAGATCCAATCCGGCTCGCTGTACGGGTATCCGGCGTCCATGATGTCCTGCCACGTCTCCAATCACTACAACGTGGTCGAGGACGAGCAGCGCATGGAATTCCGCTGGCGTGTCGCCATGGGCGGACCGCTCGGATACGAGCTTGACCCGACCTCCCTCTCCGATAAGGTCAAGGAAACCATCCGCGCGCAGATCGCCGAATGGCGCAATTGCGAGCAGATCGTTCTGTGGGGCGATTACTACCGTCTGACCGACCCGCTCGCCGGTGCCGTCTACGCCTACTGTCACGCGCTGCCGGATGCAGGCGAGCTGTACCTGAACTTCCTGCAGCTCGTGCCGGAGGAGCCGAAGACCTACGTTCTGAAGCTGATCGCCGCCGACCCGGACGCGGTCTACAAGGACAGGTACACAGGCCTTATCGTGACCGGTCAGCAGCTGCGCGACGGCTTCGCCGTCCGGAGCGAGCGCACGGATCAGTTGGCAAAGGCGTGGTATTTCGTGAGGCAGTAATGTTTTGAATTGCGGGGCTCTGCTCCACAAGCATTGAAAAAACGACAGTAAAGCGGATCGGACATGACGTCCGATCCGCTTTCTTTGCTTATTCAAATGTTTCGGCGACTTCCTTCAGCAGCTCCCGGATAGGCAGATGCTGCGGGCAGATGTCTTCACATTGGCCGCAGCCGATGCAGTCCGAGGGCTTGCCGCCCTCCTTGGTGGCACGCATCCACGGCCACATGGCATTTTCCTTACCGAACTGACGCGCCCGGTTCTGGGCGGCGAACAGCGTCGGGATGTTGATGCTCATCGGGCAGCCGTCCGTGCAGTAGCGGCAGCCGGTGCAGCCGATCTGCGGGATGGCCTTGAACAGCCGGACGACCTCCTTGACGGCGGCCTGTTCGGTCTCGTCGAGAGGCTTGAAGTCCCGCATGAAGGAAAGATTGTCGAGCATCTGGTCCATGCTGCTCATACCGGAGAGGACCATATGTACGTTCTCGAAGCCGGCGGCAAACCGGATGGCGTAGCTGGCGGCAGATCCGCCGTGCAGGTCCTCCATGACCTTGAGTGCGTCAGCCGGAAGATTCACGAGGCTGCCGCCCTTGACGGGCTCCATGACCACGACCGGCAGGCCGTGCTTCACACACACCTCGTAGCACTTGCGGGATTGGACGCCTTCGTCCTCATAATCGAGGTAATTGAACTGCAGCTGAACGAATTCCACGGCAGGCTGCTCGTTGAGGATCGTATCCAGCATCTCGGCGGAATCGTGGAAGGAGAAGCCCAGATGACGGATCTTGCCTTCAGCCTTAAGCTCGGCGGCGATCTCATAGGCGCGGCAGTCCTTATACTTCTGATAGTTCCCCGCGCTTTGCGCGTGCATCAGGAAGAAGTCGAAATACTCAACGCCCGCGGCCTCCAGCATGGTGTCGAAGTAAGGGCGGATGTCCTCCTCCTTCTCGAAGAAGTTCGGGGACAGCTTGTCAGCCAGCAGGTAACTGCTGCGGGGGTAGCGGGAGGTCAGGCAGTTCTTGATCGCGATCTCGCTCTGACCGCCGATATAACCGTGAGCCGTGTCGAAATAGTTGAAGCCGGCGGCGATGAACTCGTCCACCATGAGGCTGACCTGCGCCTCATCGACCTTGTCTCCCAGCATGGGAAGGCGCATACAGCCGAATCCGAAATTTCCCTTTACTTCGGGGAAAAAGCGGTTATTGACCATGATCTTCACCTCTTACTTGACGTAGGTTTCATACAGGTACGTATGATCCTTGATGCAGTCCAGATAACTGTTGTCGGCCTGCGAGGTGACCACGATGTAAGCGTGTCCGTTTGGGGCGACAGCATAGGAAGCGAGGCAGTAGCCGGAATTCTTGCCGGTCCAGCCGGTCTTGCCGGCGGTGATCGTCACGTTCTTGGGGACGCTGGAGGGGTATTCGTTCTTCAGCTTGGTGACGAGCAGTGCGTTGGTGACGTTGTAGCTGAAGCTCTTGCCCTTGTTGGAGGTGCAGGGTGCCGTATACGACGAAGCGGTCAGGATCTGACGGCACAGGGACATATTCATGGCATAATTCAGAATGGTCGCCATATCGCGGCAGGTGCTGTAATTGCCTTCATCCTGAAGTCCCGTGCAGTTTGAGAAGTGCGTATTGACCAGCCCCATGGAGGATGCCTTGCGGTTCATCAGCACGACGAACTCCTTCTCGCTGCCGGATATGTAGCGGGCCAGCTCGGTGGCCGCGGTGCCGTCGGACTGCAGCACCGTCATGTAAAGCAGTGCTTCCACGGTCAGCTTCTCACCGGCTTCAAGACCGACGCCGGAAGCGTTCTCCAACGCCATAGCCTCGACGACCTGCTTGCTGATCGTGATCTTGTGCGACAGGCTGACCTTTTCGGGCAGATTCTCGACCGCCACGATCATCGTCATGATCTTGGTGAGGGAGGCGGGGTACATCTTCTCACCGGACAGACGGGCGGCGACGATGGTGCCGGTGGAAACGTCCACCACGGCGGCACGAGTCGAGTTGAGTCTGCTCTCGTCGGGGATCTGGATATTTTCGTCATACGGGAGCAGGACGTCACCCTCTTCACCGTCCGCGAACGGATGGCTCCCGGGGGTGTCGATGCTGGAGCCGGTCTCCGTCGGCTGGTCGGGGATGTCGTCACCGATAGGTGCGCTCGGCTCGCCATGGACGAAGAAGGTATTGCAGCCCGCAGGAATGGTGATGATCAGCAGCAGCAGGAGCACAGCCATCGCGATCACCAGCAGCGGCAGGAATGAGTTCACATCCGGATCCACCGAGAAGTCCAGCCCGTTCATCGGCTGGCTGCGCAGCTTCCGGAAGATCGATCCCGTTGACTGCTTGCTTTTTTCAGGCGCTGCATTGCCGGGTGCGCCGGAGATTTCAGCCGTCTGATTGCTTTCGATCGTGCTATTGCCCGTTGTATTTTGTTCAGCGTTCATTTCTGTTTATCTCCTCATAAAGACTGAGATGTCTCCGGTCCGGTTGCCGGAGGTGGAAGAAAGGGGCTGCCGCAGCGCGTTCCGAATCAACACACGCCTCGCAGCAACCCCGATCTCCGAGTATCAAGAGCGGGACAGACCGCTCACGCCTCAGGCGACGCAGTTCAAAACGACGATCAACACGAGCATAACCACGGAAATGACTACCGTAGCCTTGCTGAGCATTTTATCCAGACGGCCTGCCTTGCCCTTGCTGAAGAAGGTATCGGCACCGCCGGCGATGGCACCGGACAGCTTCTTGTCCTTGCCGGACTGCATCAGAACGGCAGCTACGATCAGCACGCAAACAGCCAGCAGAACGCTGCCGAGGATGTATTCAAGAGTTCCCATTTCGTATTCTCACTTCCTTCAGTAACCCGCACCGCATGGCACAGGCATTGTTACATTATTACTGCACTATTATATCATATATCTTCTGAAATTGCAATAGCTTTTTTACTGTTTTTTCAAAAATATTTCCTTTGTTTTTTATTATGACGGATACCGTCCGATCATTGGGGCGATTCGGACAATACCATCGTCACACTGTGAGATTCACCGTCGCGCCACACGTCAAGGACCACGGTATCCCCGACGTAGTGCTTGTTCAGCTCGTTCATCAGCGCGTTCATGCTGGTAGCCTCCGCCAGCTCGACCGCCCGGATGATATCGCCCGGCTGCAGGACGCCGTCGGCGCCCGTTCCGGCTGTCACGCTGCACACGTAGATGCCGGAGGCGGTGGGCTTGATCGGGCCTTCGGGCTTGCCGCCGGACACGACGATCTCGTTCCAGATCTCATCCTGCGTATACTCCGACACGCCCTCGGTGACGTCGTATATCGTTCCGGCGACGTCGTCCATGACGTAGGTATGGCCCTTCTCCATATACACGCCCACGATGCCCAGCACGGGCCGCTTGAAGGACAGGGACGAGTTGACGCTGTCGGCGTTGCCGTCCCGGATGATCGCGTCGAGGATCTCCACGGCGCCGTCGGAGGGGATGGCGAAGCCCATGCCCTCATAATCGCCCACGAGCTTCATGGACACGATGCCGATCACGCGGCCAAACTCGTCGACCAAAGGGCCGCCGGAGTTGCCGGGGTTGACGTTGGCGTCTGTCTGCAGCGTGCGCAGCTTCTTGGCCATGGTGCCGTCCGCGTTGTACTTTCTGACCTCACGGTCCTTGTAGGACACGATGCCCTTGGTCACGGTCCAGCAGAATTCCTCGCCTGCGGGCGCGCCGATGGCCAGCACGGTCTGGCAGACGTAGACGTCCTCGTACTTGCCGAACACGGCCGGAATCAACTCGTGACGCAGGTCGGACGTGTTGACCTTGATGACGGCGAGGTCGTCCATCTCCGAGGAGCCGATGACCTCGGCGTACGCCATGTCGCCGTTCTCAAAGGTGACGAGGATCTTCTCGGCGCCCTCGATGACGTGGTGGTTGGTGGCGATGTAGCCCCGCTCGTTGTACACGATGCCGGATCCGGTGCCGCCGCCGGTCGCGGTGGTCACCTGGATCAGCACGACGGACTTCTTCGCCTGCTCGATATACTGACTGAGCTCTGCGTCCGCCATCGCCGCGCCTCTGTCCGGCTCACCGCTCCACTCGGCACGGTCGGTGACCAGCAGGACGCCCAGCAGCAGACCGAAGCCGATAGCAAACACAGCCGCCATGATGATCGCGTAGACGGCGATGCCGGTCTTCTTATCCTTCTTCGCGGCCTGCTCCTTGTCGTAGTCGTTCTGTGCCGCGTACTCCCAGCGGTAGACAGCCGGTGCTTCGGCGTCGTCCTCTGCCGGTGCCTCCGGCACAGATCCTGCCGTATCGGCGGTTTCCGCGGTTTCTGCGGTTTCTGCGGTCTCGGCAGTTTCAACCGCTTCGATTGCTTCCGCCGTTTCTGCGGGCTCTGCCGTTTCCTCCGCCGCAGCTTCTTCGGCGGCGTTGTCCGTGGCTGACGCCTGCGTCTCTTCGGCAGGCAGACCGCCGTTTATCTCATCAAACTCGTTCATGGTAATACCTCTTTTCTGTCAGCGCAGACCGCAGACAGAGTAAATGTTCAGGAAGAACACCGGCCGCAGACGCATACGGGGCCGTTCACGGTCCCCGGACATCTGCCGCCGGTGAGCATCCGGTTGTGCAGCCGCCCGACGGGCAGGCTGTGCTTCGGAAATCGGGGATCAGTTGAGCAGCTCGAACTTGTAGCCGACGCCCCAGACGGTCTTGAGGACCCACTTATCGGACACGCCCTCCAGCTTTTCACGCAGGCGCTTGACGTGTACGTCGACAGTACGGGAGTCGCCCAGATAGTCGAAGCCCCAGACCTTATCGAGCAGGGCGTCGCGGGTGAACACGCGGTTGTAGTTGGAGGCGAGGAAGTACAGAAGTTCCAGCTCCTTGGGCGGGATGTCGATGGACTTGCCCTTGAGTTTCAGTTCATACTTGAGCTTGCTGATCTCGATGTTGTCGAAACGGATGACCTCGTCGTCGTTCTGGCTGGCGTGTGCCTGATAGCGGCGCAGCACCGCCTTGACGCGGGCGGACAGCTCCTTCATATCGAAGGGCTTGACCACGAAATCGTCTGCGCCGAGCTCAAGGCCCAGCACCTTGTCGAAGACCTCGGCCTTGGCCGTGACCATGATGATCGGCTTCTGGGAGATCTCCCGGATCTCGCGGCAGACCTGCCAGCCGTCCTTCTTGGGCAGCATGATGTCCAGCAGCACGAGGTCCGGCTCATACAGCTTGAAGGAATTGATGCCTTCGGCGCCGTCCGCGACGGTCTTTACCTCGTAGCCCTCGTTCTCAAAGTATATTTTCAGCAGATCACTGATATTGGGGTCGTCGTCCACGACCAGAATTTTGGTGTCCATCATATTGCTGCGTCCTCCTTAAATTGCCTGCGGACCACGGTCTGCCGGAAAGCTGACCGCTGCGTCCGGGCGCACGGGCGGCACCGATCCTTTCCCTTATCCGTTTCATCATATCATGTCAATGCGTTTGCTGTGTGATTGCTTGATGAAATGTGTCGGAAGACTGTTCGATCGGCAAACCTGCTCCTACTTTTACTATTATAACACACTCCGAACAAATTGTAAAGAGTTTTTTATGAAAAAGTATCTGAATTTGCAACAATGTTTGTACAAACCAAAGATTATTTGTTTACAAATTTGACAGTTTCCAACTATTGGAACAAACAGAAAGCCGGGAAACCAAGGTTTCCCGGCTTTGGAGGTCACGGCTCAATCGGCGTACAGCTTATCGAGGCCGTAGAATTCGCGGGTGTCGCGGGTAAAGATATGCACCATGACGTGTGCGTAATCCAGCACGGCCCACGTGCGGTTGTCACGTCCCTCGGCGTGCAGGGGCTGGATCTCGCGGCGGTCCATCTGGTACTCGACCTCGGCGGACAGGGACTGTACGTGCGTGGAGGACGTACCAGTCGCCAGCACCATATAGTCACAGATGTCGGTCTTCCCTGCCATATTGATGATCTTGATATCGCGGGCGCGCTTGCCGTCAAGGAATTCGGCGATCTTATTGGCCAGCGTTTCGGGGTCGGCGTCGGTCAGGGGCTCGGGCTTGGGCTCCTCGGGCTGAAGCAGCCCGGTCAGCTCGTTTTCGTTGTTGATATCCATATTTTCGTTCCTTTCGGTCAATGATTTGTCTCCGCTTCGGCTTGCTCGTACAGCAGCTCATTGCGGGCAAGAATAGTATCCGGGCTGATCGGCACCTCGTCGTTGATCAGGCCCGTGATCGTCATATCGTACGAGGTGATGAGTACGGCGCGGAGCAGCTCCAGCCGCTCCGGCATGGACATACGCTCCGGATTCCGGCTCCAGAACATGGTCCGGAGCGTTACGCAGTCGGGGAAGGTGCGGCTCTCGTCGATGTAGTCGGCAAGGTAGATCAGCTTCTCGGTCAGCGTCATGCCGGCGTGTCCGGTCGTGTGCCAGCGGACCGCGTTGATCACGGTCGGATGCGCGAATGCCGGGTACAGGTGCGGGATGAGGGCTGCCGCCGTCACCGCGTGGAAGCACTTGGGAGCCAGCTCGTCGCCGCGGGTGCGGTCCACCCCGTACTCGGCGCACAACGCCAGCTGCTCCGGCGTTTTCATTTCCTTGGTGATGTCGTGCAGCAGGGCAGCCGCACGGAGCATATTCGTTTCTTCGGGGCAGAACAGCGTGCAAAGGCGTGCAGCCATCCGTTCGACCTCCAGCGTATGCACCATACGCTTGCCGCTCATGCCCGCCACGGCGCGGATCCGGAGCCCGTTCAGCTCCTCCTCGCCCCACGGCGCGGTCTGTATGATCTCACTGTCCATCGGCTTTCACCTCCCGGTATAATTGATGATCCCGGATATAGTCTGCCACGGCGGGCGGGACCATATCCCCGATCGGCAGTCCTGACGCGGCTGCCCTCCGCACCTCGGTAGATGACACCTCAACGGCGGGAGACACGATCCGGCGGACGACCTTTCCGAAACGCTGGTTGTAATCGGCGATCTTTTTCACGATCTCGCCGTCGATCGTTTTGTCGCTTTCACGGCGAACGTACACAGGGTAGGAAAGTCGGAAGATCTCCTCCGGCTCCCGCCACTGATCCAGCGTCAGCATCATGTCGGTGCCGAGCAGCAGGAACAGGCGGTCCCCTTCCCTTGTGAGCGCCCGCAGGGTATCGATCGTGTAGCTTTTTCCGGTACGCTTCATTTCCATGTCGCTGATGATGACGCCGTCAATGCCGGCGAAGGCCAGCCGCAGCATCTCCAGCCGGTCGGCATCGGAAACGCCGCTCTGCATGACCTTGTGAGGTGCCGTCCCCGTCGGGATGACGTACAGGATGTCCAGCCACATCTGCTCCATGAAGGCTCTGGCAGCGGCGACGTGTCCGTTATGAACGGGTGAAAACGTCCCGCCGTAAATTCCGATCCGCATGGCTGCCGTTCCGCGATGCTTACCGCGGCAGCTCGATCCGCTGATTCTTCTTGTTGAGCGGTCGGCGGAACAGGATCAGCTTGCGTCCGATGACGGACACGACCGTGGCGTTGAGAGCCTCGGCCAGCGCCTCGGCAGCCTCGCGGGCCGTCCATTCGGAAGTTTCCAGCACGGACAGTTTGATCAGCTCGCGTGCCTCAAGCGCGTCGGACACGGTGACTGCAAGGTTCTCGGTAAGTCCTCCCTTGCCGATCTGCATGATCGTCGGCAGGTCAGCCGCCAGATGGCGGAGGTAAGCCCGCTGACCGGAGGAGAGGGGCGCGGGGGCGGGGTATTGTTTGATTGCTGTGTTCATTTTCGTTTCCTTTTCACTTTCCTTCAGCCTCTCCGCCATAGCGGCGAGGGCTCTTCCCCGGTGGCTGATCGCGTGCTTTTCCGCGGGCGCCAGTTCCGAGAAGGTCTTGCCGAGCGCCGGGATATAGAACAGAGGGTCGTAGCCGAAGCCGCCCTCCCCGCGGGCTTCCCGCAGGATGACGCCGTCGCAGATGCCTCGCACCGTCGTTTCGGTGCCGTCCGGCTTCACGCAGGCGATGCAGCACACGAACCGTGCCGTCCGCCGGTCGTCCGGGACGCCGGCCATGTTCCGGAGCAGGCAGGCATTGTTCGCGGCGTCGTCGCCGTGACCGCCCGCGTAACGGGCCGAGTACACACCGGGCGCACCGTCCAGCGCGTCCACCGCGAGGCCGGAATCGTCTCCGAGGCAGATCCAATCGGGATGACCGGCCTTCACGGCTGCTCCGCGGGCGGCGCGTGCCTTGATCAGCGCGTTGTCCTCGAAGGTCTCGCCGTCCTCGACGATATCGTCGTTCAGGTCGACCTCGTCGAGGCTGTGGACGCAGACGCCCTCCAGATCGTGGTCAAGGATCGCCTTCAGCTCGGTCATTTTCTTTTTGTTATGAGACGCAAGCAGGATATCCATACGGCGCGCCTCCTCAGTTCTCGCTGAACAGCGCACTGATGAAGTCCTGCGGGTCAAACTCCTGCATATCGTCGATCTTCTCGCCGACGCCGATGAACTTGACCGGGATGTTCAGTTCTCGCTTGATCGAGATGACGATGCCGCCCTTGGCGGTACCGTCCAGCTTGTTGAGCGTGATGCCGGTAATCTTCGCGGCCTGACTGAATTCCTTGGCCTGCGACACGGCGTTCTGACCGGTCGTCGCGTCCAGCACGAGCAGCGTCTCACGCGCGGCGTCGGGCAGCTCGCGGTCGATCACGCGGTCGATCTTGGCCAGCTCGTTCATGAGGTTCTTCTTGTTCTGCAGGCGTCCGGCGGTGTCGATGATCAGCACGTCCGCCTGACGCTTCTTGGCGACGGCGATGGCGTCGAACACGACGGCGGCGGGGTCGCTGCCCTCACTCTGCTTGACCATCTCCACACCCGCGCGGTCACACCACACGGCCAGCTGGTCGATGGCGGCGGCGCGGAAGGTATCGGCCGCGGCAACCACGACCTTCTTGCCCGCGAGCTTGAGGCGCTTGGAGATCTTGCCGATCGAAGTGGTCTTGCCGGCGCCGTTGACGCCGATGACCAGCAGCACGGAGGGCTGCGTGTCCAGCTTCAACGGCTCGCTCTCGCCGATCATATCGGTCATGATCTCACGCAGAGCACCCATTACCTGATCCTTTTCCTTCAGGCGGCCGTCCTTGATCCGGTCTCGGAGCTGATCGAGAATATCCTCGGTGGCGGTCATGCCCACGTCGGCCGTGATCAGCACCTCCTCCAGCTCGTCGAGCAGATCTTCGTCGACCTTGACGAACGCCTTGAGCAGGTTATCGACCGGGGAGAACAGCGCGTTGCGGGTCTTGGACAGTCCCGCCTTGAGCCGCCCCCAGAAGGACTTCTTGGTGGTCGTGTCCTCGGCGGCCTCTTCGGCGGCTTCGGCTGTTTCCTCCGCGAGGAATGCGGCTTCGGCCTCCTCGGCGGCTGCCTCCTCCTCAGGGGTCAGACCTTCGTCCTCCGGCTCTTCGGCGGGTTCCGTGTCAGCCTCTCCCGTGGTTTCCTCAACGGGCTCCTCCTCGGGTTCCCCGACAGGCTCCTCGTCGGACTCCTCGTCGGACTCCTCGTCGGATTCCTCATCGGACTCTTCACCCGGTTCCTCTGCAGGCTCCTCGGCGGCGGCGCGGGCTTCCTCGCGCTCGTTCTCCTCAGCCTCGAGGCGCAGATCCTCCTCTACGATGTCGGCCTCGGCGATCTCCGGATGCTCCGCGTAGAACGCGGCCTCGGCAGCCTCAGCGGCTGCCTCCTCCTCGGGGGTCAGACCCTCCTCTTCGTCAAGCGCCTCCTCGGCAGCCTGCTCTTCGGTAATCTGGTCCTCGTCCTTATCTTTCTTTCCGAACAGTTTAGCTAAAAAGCCCATTCCAGTTATTCTCCTTATTCTTGGCAATATCGGCCACGTCCAGCGTCAGGACCTTGGAAATGCCGCGCTCCGGCATGGTGACGCCGTACAGCCGGTCCGCGGCTGCCATGGTGCCGCGGCGGTGCGTGATCATGATGAACTGCGTGCCGTCGCTGTACCGTCTGACGTACTGTGCCAGACGCTCGACGTTGACCTCGTCCAGCGCGGCCTCGACCTCATCGAGGATACAGAACGGCGTGGGATTGACCTTGAGGATAGCGAAGAACAGGGCCACGCCCACGAACGCCTGCTCGCCGCCGGACAGCTGCATCAGATTCTTGATGATCTTTCCGGGAGGCGCGGCCTTGATCTCGATGCCGCTTTCCAGCACATTATCGGGATCGGTCAGCGACACCTCGGCGGAGCCTCCGCCGAACAGCTCGCTGAACGTCTGTCTGAAGTTGTCGTTGATCGCGTTGAAGGCCTCGGTGAAGCTCGTCTTCATCTGGCTCTCGAGCTTGGAGATGATGCCCGTCAGCTCGGTCCTTGATTTCTCAAGGTCCTCGATCTGGGCGCTCATGCTGTCGTACCGCTCCCTGACCTCCGTATACTTCTCCACGGCGTCGGGGTCGAAATGACCCAGCGCGCGGAGTTTATTGCGGCATTCGGTCTGCTCGGCGGTGACTTCACGTCTGTTCTCCTCGGTCACGGGCTCCCAGCCCATGGCGGCTGCCAGCGTGACAGCCTCCGTGCGGGTCATCTCGTAATCCTCCATGAGGCGGCTGTCCAGCTTGGCCTTTTCAGCCAGCAGGGCTGTCAGCTTGGCGTCTGCCGTGGTGAACACCTTGAACAGGTTTTCCTTCTCCTCGTATTTGGCGTTGATGCGGCTCCGCAGATCCGCCAGCTTGCGCTCATAGTCCGCGCTGTTCTCATCCGCGCGGTCCTTGTCGCTGACCAGGGCGGCAAGACGCGCCTCTCCGTCGGCGTATGCGGCCCTGTTTTCGGTCTGTTCGCCGCGGTACCGCTCGATATCCGCCTTAAGTCCAGCGATCTTTTCGTCGGCGGCTACGATATCGGCGCGGTCCTTCTCCGCCTGTGCGGCGAAGGAATCGGCAAAGGTGCCCTCGGTCTCGGCGTCCTTGCGGGTCTCGCTGACCGCGATCAGGCGGGCAGTCTGGGCATTCGTCAGGGTCTCCAGCGCCTCCTCGGCGTCTGCCTTCTCCCCGACCTTGCTCTCCCGCAACTCACGGATCGCTTCAATGGTCTGCCCCAGCGCGGTCTCCTCGGCCTTGAGCGCGGCCATATCGGTCTCGTACTGCTCACTCTGGCGAAGGATCTGCTCGCAGTCCGCCTTCATACGCTCAAGCAGCGTCCCGTTGGCGTCGCGGGCGGCCTTTGCCTTGTCCAACTGGGCGTTCTCATTGTCCATGAGGACCTTCAACAGGTCGTGCTTATCCTGCAGACCGTCCCGCTCGTCCTGGGCCTCGCGGATGGAATCCCGGGCCTTGGCAAGCGCCTCCTCGGTGTCCCTGACAGCCTTCTCGCAGGCTTCGAGATCGGTTGAGAGAGACCGGATCTCGGCGGCGCGGCTGAGCGCACCGTTCTTCTGGGCGAGTGAGCCACCCGTGAAGGAACCGCCGACGTTGATCTGCTGGCCGTCCAGCGTCACGACGCGGACGCGGTAGCGGAGTGCCTTGGCCATATCGGTGGCGTGGTCAATGGTATCGAAGACCAGCGTGCGTCCGAGCAGGGACGACACGACGTTCCGGAAGCGATCGTCGCAGCTGACCAGCGTGTCGGCAACGGCGACGTAGCCCGGGAATCCGGCGGCCTGCGTCATATCCGGCGTGACCGTCTGCGGGCGCATGGAGGTCAGCGGGAAGAAGGTCGCGCGGCCTGCGTTGTTGGCCTTCAGGGCGTACATGGCGGCCTTGGCCGTCGCCTCGTCCTGTACGACGATATGCTGCAGGTTGGCGCCCAGCGCACATTCGACGGCCGTAACGTAGGGCTTATCGACGGAAATGACCTGAGACAGGGGGCCCCAGATCGTGCCGCACGGCTCGTTCCCGAAGGAGGTGATGCGTCCGGCGGCGTACTGGTTCATGACGAACTTGACGGAGGCGGCGTAACCGTCGTAATGCTCCTCCATCGCCTTGTAGGTACTGATGCGCTGACGAATGGAGTCGCGGTGCAGCTTCCGGCTTCCGAGCGCCTCATACTCCTGCCCGTACTTTCCGTTCATGTCGGCCAGCCGGACATTCATATCCTTCAGCGCGGCCTCGTTTTCCGCGAGGCTGTCCCGGTAGCCCTGCACGGTCTTTTCGCGGCGGGCGACCTCGGCGCCGAGCGTCCGGGCGGTCGATTCGTACGACTCCATATCGGAGAGCAGATCGGTGTTGCGGTCGCTGCCGCTGTTCCGTGCGTTTTCAAGCACGGACAGGCGGACGCGGATGTCCACCGCCTCCTGCTCCTTGGCGCGGAGCGTCTCTCCTGTCTCGATGATCAGGGCGTCGAGGTCGCCGATGGACGTCCTGAGGCGGGTCTGCTCAGCCTCTCCTCCGGCGTACTCCCTTTCCTGACCTGCCAGCTTTTCAAGCAGCGCGGCACGGCGGCTGCTGTGTGCTTCGGCCTCCGCGGTGTGCGAGGCAAGGTTTTCGGACAGGATGCGTTTATTCTCCCCGGTCGAGGCGATCAGGTCGGAAGCGTGGCCGATATGGCTCTCGCGGACCCTGTATTCACTGTCCAGCGTATGCAGCTCGCCCGACAGGCGGTTGATCTCGGCGTTCAGCTCGCCGGACGCGCGGCGACTCTCCTGATCCATTTCGGTCAGGCGCTCGTTCTGCACCTCCAGCGACTGCAGGGCGTCCTTGGCCTGCCCGAGATCAAAATCGGCGTGGGAGCGCTCGGTCTCCGCTTCCCGGATCCCGGCAGTCAGCCGGTCGGTATCGTACAGCCACAGCCGGACGTCGGCCTTCTTGCGGGCCTCCAGCAGGACGATCCCCTTTTTGGCCTTGGCGGCCTCCTTCTCCAGCGGTCCGACCTGCGCCTCGACCTCCGCGAACA
Organism: Clostridia bacterium; assembly: GCA_024404505.1. GTDB lineage: Bacteria > Bacillota > Clostridia > Oscillospirales > CAG-272 > CAMEON01. The sequence continues at coordinate 502 of JAKSPU010000025.1, read as the reverse complement.
CGTCGCGGATGCGGACCATGTTGGTCTCAACGGCGTCGAGACGGCGCTGCGCGTCGTTCTTGCGGACGCGGAAAAGCGCGATGCCGGACGCGTCCTCAAAAACCGACCGGCGCTCCTCGCTCTTGCGGGAGATCATTTCCGCGATGCGGCCCTGTCCGATGATAGAGTAGCCGTCGCGGCCGATGCCGGTATTGAGGAACAGCTCGTAGATATCCTTGAGGCGGACGGCCTTGCGGTTGATCAGGTATTCGGACTCCCCCGCCCGGAAGTAGCGTCTCGTGACGGTGACGGTATCGTAGGGGCAGTCCAGCTTGCAGAAATCGGAGGTATTGTCAAAGGTGACGGACACCTCGGCGTACCCCATTGGCCGGCGGCTGTCGGCGCCGCCGAAGATGACGTCCTCCATCTTGCTGCCGCGGAGAGACTTGGAGGACACCTCGCCCAGCACCCAGCGCATGGCGTCCGCGATGTTGGACTTGCCGCTGCCGTTGGGGCCGACGAT
>JAKSPU010000024.1 GCA_024404505.1 Clostridia bacterium | reverse complement strand
CGAAATTTCTGACGGCGCATCTGTACCGTCATCATTGTGCGGTAATGCCTTAAGCGCCTGAAGGGCTTGCCCTTCAGGATGTGCTGGGCAGAGCCCTGCACGTTTTTTTACTTGTTGAGTTCCTTCTCCAGCAGGCAGCCGAGGGCGTTGCGGACCTCGTTGAAGTAGGTCTCGTCGTCGGTGTACCTGGAAAGGGAAGTGGTGATGCGCCTGATGATCTGGTCGACGGTCTCCTTGCCGTAGACGTTCTGCAGCATGGTGAGATACTCAAAGTCCTCAATGCCGTCGCGGACGCATTCCAGACGGTAGCAGCCGACGGGGCCGTACTCGCCGAAGTACTGACCGACGTACACCAGCACGCCGTTGCCGTACACGTTGAACGGGTAGGAGTTGTCTGTCTCGTGCTTGGAGTTCAGACCGATGGGACGGGCCACGGTGGGTGCGCCGTCACCGGAGATCGGACCGTCGTAGCCGGGGAAGTCGGCCTGCGTCGGAGCGAAGTCGGCGGAATCGAACCAGTCGGTCACGGAGTAGTACAGGAAGCCGTCCACGTTGTACAGCTTCTGCTGCCAGAACAGGATGCGGTAGTTGATGGACGCGGTGTTCATGGTCAGCGTGATCTCAGGGACCTGCGGGAATCTCGTGACGTACCACCAGACTTCGTCGCCGCCGGCCTGCTCGGCCGCCATACGATCCGGGAACGTGCCGAGCTTCTTCTCAAGCGCGGCGGATATCCGGTAGGTCAGCTTGCGGTTGCTGCGATACTCGTCAAAGGTGTTGTAGAAGAAGGTGTGCGGGCACCATGCGTTGACATACTCGGACACGTAGGAGAAGTAGTCGCCGCCGGAGACCGCGCCGTTGACGTGCATCGGGACGATCAGCTTGTAGCCGGGGAAGTTCTCCTTGAGCAGCTGTCCGAAGCTGTTGATCTTGTTGAGGATCTGCGGATCGACACCGAGGTTCGGCTCATCGATCGGGTAGAAGTAGGACTTGGCGATCCACTCGTCGTGCGCGGACAGGAACTGGTATGCGCGGGACGCCTTGCCGGCGGTCAGATCGGTCTTCCAGCCGATGGCCTGGAAGGCGGTCACACGGGGATTGTCGAGGTAGGCGATCGCGCGGGAGTCGGAGAAGGTGCCTTCCTTGTCGTTGTAGGGGATGTCGTATCCGCAGAAGCGATTTTCCAGCATATAGTCGTAGTACAGCTGGTAGAGGTAGCCGTCGTCGCCGTTGAAGCACTTATGGTTGGAGTAGATCGCAAACCAGCTGATGTCGGCGAGCGTCTTGCAGGCGGTGGAATCGGACAGAGCGAAGTTCCAGACCCACGCGTACACGGTCGCCTTTTTGATCTCATTGCCGTCCTTGTCCTTTACGGTCAGGACAGCGGTGTATTCACCGGCGGGCGTGTCCATGGCGGTATGCGCCTTGATGACGAAGGTCTGGTTTTCACCGGCCTTGATGTCAAAGCCGTTGTACTTCTGGTAGTTGGGAATGTACGCGCCGGCGTGGTTGCCCGCGTTGTTCCAATCGAGATCGCCGGGCTGGAGGTCCTCGGCGTACTTGACGGGCGGCAGCGGGTCGATGATATCCTTCCCGTCCACGTCGAAGTAGTAGCCCCACAGGAGGTCGGTCGTCAGCGTGACGCCGTCCTTGTTGACGAAATCGGTCAGGTATACCTTGAGGCCGGTCATGTCCTTGGAGGCTGCCAGCACCGCCTGCGTGCCCTCGATCTCGTTCTTGGCCATGCGGATCAGGTAGGACACCGTACCGGGCGTGGCGTTATCGTCCTTGGCCGTGCGGTCGGTCATGTTCTTGAAGGAGAGCGTCAGATCCTTGCTTTCCTTGGCAGCCGTTTCACCCTTATAGCTGTAATAACCGGACGATTTGGAGGAATCGTCGGCAGAGAGCAGCTCGTCGAGCTTGGCCTTGACCTCGGGCGACTCGGTGTACGCCTCCTCATCGCCGGCAGGATCGAAGCCGATGGCCTTGTAGTACTCCTCCTCGGTCTTGAACAGGTCGATGCCGGAGATGTACAGGACCTCTCCGTCGCCCGCGAAGGTGGTGAAGTCAAGGCGGAACATATTGATGTTGCCGTCCCAGTTGGCGCGGGACAGGTCAAAGAGCACGTACTGCCAATCCGGGTCGGAGTTGTCGAAGGCAACGTTCGTGAAGCAGTCGCCGGTCGCGCCCGTCACCTTGCCGGCGCAGTAGAACAGCTCGAAGTTGCCGTTCGTCATGCTTTCGGACTTGACGCGGATCGCCACGTACTTGTAATCAGTGGCGCTGGCTCTCTTGGCCTTGACGTACTTGACGTAGTTCGCGTAGCTGAACGTGACGAACGGATCGTTGGCCGGGCTGCCCTTTGTGGTCAGCTTGAGCAGATAGAAGCCCTCGTTGTCCGGGTCGGGGACCATCTCATAGGAGCATTGGTTCGGACCGGAGAAGGTATTCTTACTGTCCTTGATCTTTTCCGTGAAGCGGATGTGGACGGAAAGGTCCAACTCTTCGGACTCGGTGTCCGCCTCGGTCGGCGCCTCCGTGGGCGCGTCGGTTTCGGGGGCGGGATCCGTTGCCGGCTCCGTCGCCGGGTCGGTCGCTCCGGCAGAGGGGTCGTCGGTGGCGGCTTCGGTGGGTGCATCGGTCGGTGCGGAGGTTTCCTTGCCGTCGCCGCCCTTGTCGCAGGCGATCAGCAGGCAGGCCAGGAGCAGCACGGACAACAGCACAAGCAGTCTTTTTTTCATGAGTATTCCTTCCTTACGTTGGATTTACGGTTTTCACGATGCGGGTCACGGGCAGATGCCGGACATGGACCGCAGTACTTGGATTATATCACAGATCGGCGGAAAAGTAAAGTTCTCTTCTGATATTCTTGTTTTCAACCGTTGTGAACAAATGTTCTTGAGCAGGGTGCGGGGCAGCGCCCCGCGCGTCCTTTACCGGTCACATTCGATGATGACCTTCCCCTCACGTCTGCGCGCGGGGTCAGCCAGAATGGCAGGCAGCTCGGAGAGCGGCTCACGGTACGCGACCATGCTGGACACGTCCAGCTTGCCGGAGCCGATCAGCGCCAGCGCACGACCGAAGGTGTACGGATTGATGAACGACGCCTTGATCGTGATCTCACGCTTGAAGAGGTCGAACGGACGGATCTCCATCGTGTCGGACGGCGCGGTCAGACCGAACAGCATGACCGTCGAGCAGTTCCCGGCGATCGAGACGGCGGTCTTCATGGTCTCCACGCGGCCCACGCACTCGATCACGCAGTCGATGCGGGGCAGCGTGACGGAGGACAGCTCGGCCGGATCCAGCACAAGGTCGGCGCCCAGCTTCAGCGCCTGTTCACGCTTGACGGCGACAGGCTCGACCGCGATCAGCTTTGCCGCGCCGGACAGACGGGCCAGCTGAAGCATCAGGAGGCCGATCATCCCGCAGCCGATCACGGCAACGGTCTGCCCCGGTTTGATGCCGCACAGGTCGATGCCGTGCAGACAGCAGGAGACGGGCTCCGTCATGGCCGCCTGACCGTAGGTCACGTTGTCAGGGACACGGTAGACCTGCGACTCCGGCACGCTGACGTACTCCTCAAAGCCGCCGTTCACCGTCGTGCCGATGCCGGTCATATGCTCGCAGTAGTGACCGATGCCGCCGAGGCAGTAGTCACAGTTCCCGCACAGTTTGTTCGGATCCACGCAGACGCGGTCGCCGACCGCCGCACGCGTGACGCCCTCACCGACGCCGACGACCTCGCCCGCAAACTCGTGACCGAGTGCCGTGCCTGCCGGCGTCTTGGCCGCGCCCTCGTCACCGTTGAAAATATGTACGTCCGTCCCGCAGATGCCGCAGGCGCGTACCTTCACCAGCACCTCGCCCGCACGGGGCGCGGGCATGGGGATATCCTCTATCCGCAGGTCCTTTTTCCCGTAAAATACAGCAGCCTTCATTTCCGTCTCCTTGCCTTATCGTGTCTCCGCGCGCGGCGGAGTATTTGTCTATATTATACCGTGGATCAAGTGAAAAGTCAAGTATAAGGCGAGAAAATGCCCGCCTAATCTTGACATTGAGTTCACAAAATGATATAATATATATATGTATTATGGACGGGTATGCCTATCTGGAAATCTATGTTTTTCCCCCGCATCTCCCGTCGGACATCAGAAAGGAATCTTCTACTATGTATGATGCAGCCGTCATCGGCGCCGGTGTGGTCGGAGCGTTCATCGCCCGCACCCTGACCGCGTGCCGTGTCAGGGTCGTGATGCTGGAGGCGCAGAACGACGTCGCCAAGGGCCAATCCTCGGCCAATTCCGCGATCGTTCACGCCGGATTCGATGCCAAGGAGGGCAGTCTGAAGGCGCTGCTCAACGTCCGCGGCTCGGAAATGATGGAAAACGTCTGCCGCGAGCTGGGTGTCAAGTACCGCCGCAACGGGTCCATCGTCATCGGCTTCAACGACGAAGATAAAAAAACGCTGGAGGCTCTTTACGAAAGAGGCGTGACCAACGGCGTCCGCGAGATGTCCCTGCTGACGGGCGACGAGGCCCGCGCCGTGGAGCCGGGTCTCTCCCCCGCCGTGACCTGCGCCCTGTTCGCGCCCACCGGTGCCATTGTCTGCCCCTATGAGCTGACCATGGCCGCCGTCGGCAACGCGATGGACAACGGCGCCGACCTGAAGCTGAATTTCAAGGTCGATTCGATCACCGACCGCGGTGATCATTACGAGATCTCCGACGGCACGCAGACGATCGAGGCCCGCTACGTCGTCAACGCCGCCGGCGTTTACTCCGACGCGGTCGCCGCTATGGTCGGCGACACGTCCTTTGACGTGCATCCCCGCCGCGGTGAGTACGTCCTGCTCGACAAGACCGCCGGACGCCTCGTCGACCGCACCGTGTTCCGCACTCCGTCAAAAATGGGCAAGGGCATCCTCGTGTCCCCGACCGTAGACGGCAACCTCTTGACCGGTCCCACCTCCGTGGACATGGTCGACAAGACAGACAGGTCCACCACGCAGGAGGGCCTTGACAAGGTCATGAAGGAGGCCGCGGAGAACGTCCCCGCCATCCGCTTCAACTGCTCCATCACGTCCTTTACCGGCCTCCGCGCAGTCGGCAGCACCGGTGACTTCATCATCAACAGCCCGGCGCCCCGCTTTGTGAACGCCGCGGGCATCGAATCGCCCGGCCTGTCCTCCGCGCCGGCCATCGGCCTGTACGTCCGCGATCTGCTGGGTACGCTCGGCCTCGACGTCACCCCGCGTGACGATTTCGACCCGATCCGCCCCGCGCTGCACGGCTTCCGCGATCTGCCCGCCGGGCAGAAGAACGAGATCATCAAAAAGGACCCCGCCTACGGCCACGTCATCTGCCGCTGTGAGACCGTGACCGAGGGCGAGATCCTCGCCGCCATCCGGACGAATCCCAAGCCGAGCGACCTTGACGGCGTCAAGCGCCGCACCAGAGCCCAGATGGGCCGGTGTCAGGGCGGCTTCTGCTCGCCCGTCATCCTTGACCTTCTGGCGAAGGAGCTGGGCATCAGCCCGCTGGAGGTCACCAAGTGCGGCGGACGATCCAACGTGCTGATGAGCAAAACCAAGTCAGAGGAGGTCGACGTGTGATGAGTGAATGTGAACTGAAAAGACAGCTTGTGATCATTGGCGGCGGCCCCGCCGGCATGAGCGCCGCCCTTGCCGCCTACGACGCCGGCATCCGTGACCTCGTCATCATCGAGCGCGACGAAAAGCTCGGCGGCATCCTGCAGCAGTGTATCCACAACGGCTTCGGTCTGCACCGCTTCGGCGAGGAGCTGACCGGTCCCGAGTACGCCGCCCGTTACGAGGCACAGGTCCGGGAGCGGGAGATCCCCGTGCTGACCGGCACCATGGTCCTCGATATCACCCCCGCGGGAGAGGGTCAGCCCATCGCCGTGACCGTGACCAACGCCGCCTCCGGCGTGTTCACCGTTGAGGCGGGCGCCGTCGTCCTTGCCATGGGCTGCCGTGAGCGGTCCCGCGGCGCGCTGAATATCCCCGGCACCCGTCCCGCCGGCATTTTCTCCGCCGGCACGGCGCAGAAGTATATCAACATGAAAGGCTATATGCCCGGCAGGGAGGTCGTGATCCTCGGCTCCGGCGACATCGGCCTCATCATGGCCCGCCGCATGACGCTGGAGGGCGCACACGTCCACGCCGTCTGCGAGCTGATGCCGTATTCCGGCGGTCTTGCCCGCAACATCGAGCAGTGCCTGCACGACTTCGACATCTCGCTGCTGCTTTCCCACACCGTCGTTGAGATCCACGGCAAGGAGCGTCTGACCGGCGTCACCATCGCCGAGGTCGACGAGCGCCGCCGTCCCAAGCCGGAGACGAGACAGTATATCTCCTGCGATACGCTGCTTCTGTCCGTCGGCCTGATCCCCGAGAATGAGCTGACGCAGCAGGCGTCCATCCCGCTCGACCGCGTCACCAACGGCGCGTCGGTCGATCAGGACAGACAGACCAAGGTGCCCGGCATCTTCTCCTGCGGCAACGTCCTGCACGTGCATGACCTCGTGGACTACGTATCCGAGGAGGCCGAGATCGCCGGACGCAGCGCCGCCGCATACCTCATGGGTACCGATGACGCCGAAAAGGTAAATATCCCCGTCACCACGGACGGCAAGGTCCGCTACACCGTTCCCCAGACCATCACGCGCAAAAAGCCCGTGAACGTGTTCTTCCGCGTGGCGGACGTGTACCGCGGCGTCACGCTGAAGGTCACCGATCAGAACGGAACCGTCGTCTATACCAAGAAAAAGCCCCGTATGGCGCCCGGCGAGATGGAAAGTGTGACTATCAGGCCCGAGCAGTTCGGCGAGGCTGAAAGCCTGCGCTTCAGTCTGGAGGTGAACTGACATGAGCGAGATCACAACGAGAGATCTGACCTGCATCATCTGCCCGCGCGGCTGTGCGCTCCATATCGAGTTTACCGACGGACAGATCACGTCCGTCACCGGCAACACGTGTCCGCGCGGAAAGCAGTACGCCATCGACGAATGTACGCATCCGGTCCGCACCGTGACCTCCACCGTCCGCACGGACAGGGACACCGTGGTACCCGTCAAAACGAACAAGCCCATCCCGCGTGAGCTGATGCTTGACTGCATGGCGGTCATCCGGAAGCTGCGCGTCACGCTGCCCGTCCGCATCGGCGACGTTGCTGCCGCGGACATCCTCGGCACCGGGGCCGACCTCATCGTCACCGCCGACGCCGATTGATATCCCCGCATACCCACGCAGCCCGCGGGGCGGAAAAAATCATGTTTCCGTCACCGTCTCACAGGAAAGGAGATTTGTTATGGTCCGTTATACAAAACCCGATGACTCACTGTTTCTGTTTGATGACCGTCCTGCCGAGGCGTGGACGGACGCGTACCCGATCGGCAACGGCTCGCTCGGAGCGATGGTGTTCGGCGGCACAGACCGTGATCGGTTCAGCCTGAATCACGATACCCTCTGGTCGGGATATCCGCGCCGCGACGTGTGGCGGAATCAAGGCAAGGCTGCCCTTGATGCCGTCAAGGAGCAGGTCCGGGCAGGAAATTACCTTGAGGCCGACCGGCTGGCGGCGGAGAACTTCTCGGAGTATGCCTCCGATATGTATTGCCCGATGGGCGAGCTGGCGGTGTCCTTTTGGGGCAACGAGACCAAGCGCGTCTCCTCCTTCCACCGCCTGCTGGATCTGTCGCGCGGCATCTGGGCCAGCGACTACCGACTCGGCGGCTCTATCTACCGCAAGCTGGCGTTCGCCTCTTTCCTTGACAAGGCGTTGATATACCGCGTCTTTTGCGCGGACGACACCTTCACCTGCACGATCCGTTTCCTGTCCTCGCTGTGGTCGCGTTCCTTTGTCGAGGACGGCTGCCTTTACCTCGAGGGTGAATGCCCGGTCACGTCCGAGCAGAACCTCGTCCGCACCGACCGCACGACGCTGTACAGCGACAAGCCGGAGGAGCGGGGCATCCGGTTCCTGACCGGCCTTGGCATCCGCACCGACGGCAGCGTTCGTCCCGTTGAGAACAGCCTCCGCGTCGAGAACGCGTCCTATCTTGAAATATATCTGACCTGCGAAACGTCGTTCGCCGGGTACGACCGCCACCCCTTCACCGAGGGCCGCGATTATAGGCGGTTGTGCCGGGAGAGTCTGTCCCGCGTGCTGAAGCGCGCGGACACCGACGGCTTTGAGGATATGCTCTTCAGCCACATCCGGGACTATCAGGCCTGCTTCGACCGTGTGTCGCTGTCGCTCGGCTCCGACCGTCTGGGGCGTCTGCCCACGCGTGAGCGCGTCCGCCGCTACGGGGAAGGGCAGGAGGACGCGGCGCTTCCCGCGCTGCTGTTCAATTTCGGCCGGTACCTGACGATAGCCGCGTCCCGGCCCGGCAGCCAGCCGATGAATCTGCAGGGCATCTGGAACGAGCATTTCTTTGCCCCGTGGCACAGCAATTACACCGTCAACATCAATACGGAGATGAATTACTTCCCGACGCTCGCGTGCGGTCTGCCCGAGATGTGTCAGCCGCTCAACGCCATGATCGCCGATCTGGCCAAGACCGGACAGGAGACTGCCCACCGCCTGTACGGCGCGCCGGGCTGGGTCTGCCACCACAACACAGACCTCTGGCGTCATACGCAGCCGGTGGCCGGTATGGCCGTATGGCTGTTCTGGAACGGCGCCGGTGGCTGGATGTGCCATCATCTGTACGAGTATTACGAGTACACCATGGATAAGGATTTCCTCCGTCAGACCGCGCTGCCGATCATGGAGGGCGCTTTAACGTTCTACCTGTCCCAGCTGGAAACGGCACCCGACGGCAGCCGGATCCTGTTCCCGTCGACCTCGCCCGAGAATCAGTTCTTCTTTGAGGACGGCCGCAGCGCCGTATCCGAAACGACGGAGATGACCATGTCCATCGTGCGCGAGCTGTGTGCGAATTACCTGACCGCCTGTGAGACTCTCGGCGTGGACAACGAGGTGCGCCGAAAGGCCGCCGAGGAGTACCCGAAGCTGCGCCTCCCGCAGATCGGGTCGGACGGACGCATCCTCGAGTGGTATCGGGAAATGCCCGAGACCGAGGTTTGCCACCGTCACCTGTCTCACCTGTACGCACTGCATCCGGGACACGAGATCACACCGGAGACCACGCCCGAGTTGGCCGAGGCCGCCAGAAAGAGCCTGATCGTCCGCGGCGACGAGGGGACCGGCTGGAGCCTCGCGTGGAAGATCAATATGTGGGCGCGCCTGCAGGACGGCGACCATTGCGCCAAGCTCATCCGTGACCAGCTGCGGCTGGTGCGGGGAGAGGAGACCTCTGCTCACGGCGGCGGCACCTACGGGAATATGTTCTGCGCGCATCCTCCGTTCCAGATCGACGGCAACTTCGGCGCCGCGTCCGGCATCGCGGAGATGCTGCTGCAATCCGATATGACCACCGTGCATATCTGCCCGGCCCTGCCGTCCGCGTGGAAGAACGTGACCGTCAAGGGGCTGTGCGCAAAATGCGGCCGGGTCATTGATTTCACCGTCCGCGACGGTCAGCTCGTCCATTGCACGGTCAACGGACATCACCCGGACCGCATCCTGTTCAAGGGCGAGGATATCACGTCCGCGTTCCGCCACGTAGCCCGCCGCAAACGGGTGTACGGCGACTGACGGACACCATCAGAAAGGTCTTATATACTATGAACGAACTTGTCAAGCAGCAGATCCTTGACGCCATCGCGGTCAGCGATCGCATCGTGATCTGCCGCCACGTGCGTCCGGACGGTGACGCCGTAGGCGCCTCGTACGGTCTGAAAACGCTGATCCGGCACGCCTTCCCGAACAAGGAGGTGCGCGTCATCAACGACGACAGGGCGGATTATCTCGCATTCATGGGTCCCGAAGACGAGCCGTGGCCCAAGGAGGCGTACACCGACGCGCTGGCGATCTGTCTGGACACGGCCAATACGGCCCGTCTGGCCAACAAGAAGGCATTGAAGGCGGCAACGGTCATCAAGATCGATCACCATCCGGACGTCGAGGCCTATGGTGACGTCTCATGGGTCGAGGATTTCCGTTCCTCCTGCTGTGAGATGATTGCCGATCTCGCTCTGTCGTTCCCGGACGTCCTGCCGATGCAGATTCAGGCGGCTTCCGACCTCTATTTGGGCATCGTCACGGATACCGGCTGCTTCCGATACAGCAACGTGTCGGCTGAGACGCACCGGATCGCCGCCGGGCTGCTGGAAAAGGGCCGGATCGACACGGAGTGGATGTATGCCAATCTGTACCTTGATGACGTTGCCGGGCTGAAGGTGAATTCCTACGTGTACGGTCACATGAAGATCACGGATCACGGTGTCGCCTCTGTCCTGATGAGCAAGGCTGTTCAAGAGAAGTTCGATCTGACCAACGAGGCCGCCGGCATGGCGGTCAACCTGCTGGGCGGCATCCGGAGCAGTCTGATCTGGATCGCGTTCATCGAGGTAGACGATACCGAGCATCCCGGCAAGACCATCTTCCGTGTCCGGCTCCGTTCCCGTTTCGTTGCCATCAACGGGCTGGCGGAGAAGTACGGCGGCGGCGGGCACGAGAACGCGTCCGGCGCGACGTGCCGCAGCCGGAGGGAAATGGCCCGCCTGCTGGCCGATGCCGACGCGTTGTTGGATGAGTATAAGAGAACTCATGACGGCTGGCTGTGAGGTGTATTCGTGGGGCGCTGCCCCACACCCCGCTCAAGAACTTTACTGTATAAGGATTGACCGGAGTTAGGTTTACGCGAAAGAGACAGAGAGACGCCTTCATAGGCGTATAGAAAAAGGCGGGCGTCCTCTTGGACGCCCGTAGATTTTGTTCGGTGTAAGCCGAACTTTTTTCATTTTTTGAAAGTTCTTGGGATCCCTGAGCCCTTCTTACAAGAAGGGCTCAGGCGGGTCCGGGGCAGAACCCCGTAAGCGTACCCTTGGGGCGCGGGGCAGAGCCCCGCACGCGTCCCCCGATCAGTACCGTATCCGTTCCTCCGTATCCTTCTCGAACAGGAAGACCTTATGGGGCTTCAGCTCGTAGCGGACGAAGGGCGCGGATTCGTCGATCTTGATGTCCGCGTTGATGATGGAGCGGATGGTTTCGTTGACCGACGCGTCGTGCGTGGACACGATGCTCACGTCGCGGCCCATGACCTCCACCGCGTTCAGTTTGCAGCACAGGGGGCCGTTCTCTGCCGGAACGAAGCCCTCGGGACGGATGCCGACCCACACGGGCCGATCCTTCCGGTCGGGTACCTGCATGACGGCGTCCCCGCCGATCCACAGCCAGCCGCTCTCGAGGCGGCCTTCAAAGACGTTGATGGGCGGCGTGCCGAGAAACTTGGCGACGAACAGGTTGACGGGATCGTCGTACACCTCCTGCGGCTTGCCGATCTGCTGCACGATACCCGTCTTCATGACCACGATCATGTCGGAGATGGACATGGCCTCCTCCTGATCGTGCGTGACGAATATGGTCGTGATGCCGGTCTCGCGCTGGATGCGCTTGATCTCCTCACGGGTCTGCAGACGCAGACGCGCGTCGAGGTTGGAGAGCGGCTCGTCGAGCAGCAGCACGGGAGGCCGCTTGACCAGCGCGCGGGCGATCGCCACACGCTGCTGCTGGCCGCCGGACATCTGTGCGGGCTTGCGGTCGAGAAGACTGTCCAGCTGGACGAGATGCGCCGCTTCGGTGACGCGCTTCTCCATCTCCTCCTTGGGCAGCTTGTCTTTACCCTTGAAATTCTGCAGCGGGAACATGATGTTCTGCCGCACGGTCAGATGGGGATAGAGCGCGTAGTTCTGGAAGACCATGCCCACGCTGCGGTTCTCGGGGGGCAGGTCGGTGATATCGTCGTCGCCGAAATACAGCTTGCCGGAGGTCGGCTCCAGAAGACCGCAGATCAGATTGAGCAGGGTGGATTTGCCGCAGCCGGAGGGGCCGAGCAGACCGACCAGCTTGCCGTCCGGAATGGTGAAGTCAAAATCGTTGACCGCGATGACGTCAGTCGCGTGCCGGTCGGAGGACGCGGGGAAGACCTTGGTCAGATGCTCCAATACTACTTTCATATCAGGATATCGTCTCCTTTCGGGAATCTGTCGTTACTTGGACTGCTTCTGCAGCAGCACGACCCAGTCGTCGGCGGTGGGGCGGTCGGGCAGCACGCAGCTGCCGTCGGGCGCGGTGATCGTTTCGGCGGCGGACCATTCGCCGGTGCGGGGATTGAACCAGCGCAGCGTGTAGGAGGCGTCCATGTCAAGCGACTTGACCGTGCCGGACTTGGCGATATCCACGCCGTAGAGGTAAATGACGTACACGTTGTTTTCATCGGAGGCAACGGCGTACGGCACGCGCGCCTTGGGGCTGAACCAGACGCGGTCGTTGAAGCGGGGCGTCAGCTTCCACCATTCGAGGTTGGAGAAGAAATCGCCCATGTAGCCGACCTGCCATGCGGACTCAAAGTCCACGGCTGTGCCCCAATGTACCTGCTTGTCTTCCTTGGTCACGGTGATGCCCTGCTGGAGCGAGTCCGTGTCCATATCGTAGGAGGACTTGTACAGCCAGATGTCCTCGGCGCCGTAGCCGTAGCCGTACATACCGTTCAGGTAGGCGACCCAGCCCTGCACGCGGGCTCCGTAATGGTTGGTCCACAGGTGATCGTACAGCGACTCGTACAGGATCGCCAGCTTGCCGTCGCCGTGTTCCCAATACTCCTTCTGCACGGCAAAATCGGACGCCTGCAAAAGGGCGGGCGACCACTGCACGCCGTAGAAGGTGTGTCCTTCGACGTTGCGGAAGGAGCTGTCGAGGCACTTGGTGTAGGAGACGTTCTCCTGATGGCCGGTCATGGGGTGATGGTAGGCGTCAAGCTCTGCGATCAACCCGCAGAGGGTGATGTAAGGATTGTTTTCGGTCGTGAAGTGGGAGTAGAAATTCTTATCGACCTCCTGACCGAGCGTCCAGATGACGGGGTACGCACCGTACCGCGCGACCCAGTAGCGGGCGGCGACGCGCAGCGTCTCGTCGAAGTCGGGCTTCCTGATCCAGCTTTCCATGTCGCCGGGGTAGCAGAACTCGGCGTTGGCGTGCGTCAGACCGGCCTTGGCGATGTACGCGAAATACTTATCCAGCATCCGGAAGCCCTCGACGTCGGACTCGGTGATGCCGTTGGACAGGTCGAACGAGGCGCCGATCGGCTCGGACTGGTAGACGGTGAAGCCCTGCTCGACGCGTTTCTTGACGATGTACTTGAAGTGCGAGTCGGTCTTGATGCCGTCGGCACGGGGACCGGCGGCGTCGTACTCCTCGGTAGGCATATTCCAATGCGTGTCGCCGAGGTAGAGGAAGGGCGTGCCGTCGTCATAGGTGAAGTACCGGCAGCCCTCGGTGGTCTTGACGAAGCCGTGCTGATAGACCGCCAGCTCGCCGTCGTAGGCGGTGCAGGTGATCTTGCCGGACAGGCCGTGCAGACCCGCGTCGGAGGTGTCGGTGCAGACGGTTTTCCACGTCCATTCGCCGACCGTGGGCAGCGCGAAGCGGACGCGCCACGTATTGCCGCCGTCCCAGAAGCCGGGAACGGTCAGCGTCGTATCGCCGCAGGTGAGGATCAGGTCAAGCTCGGCCTCCATGGGCGCATTGCCGCGGGTGACCTTCGAGTTGAGGACCATTTCATTGCAGACCCACGTTTTTGCCCCGGTCGGGAAAACGGGAGCGGGGTCACCGGTTTGCTTTTTGCTTATCATCATATCATCCACACATACTGCCTTGACGGAAGTGTCGATCTCATGGAAGCACAGATTCCAGCTGTCCTTCTGTGCTATGTCGTTCGCGGAGACGTTGATCGTGTAGCTCGCCTCGTACCATGTCCCGGGCTGACAGTCGGTCGGGACGTCGCCGAGATCGGCATACACGTTGCTGCCCTGTTGGGGAAGGAAATCGTTGACCTTGTTCGCGCGGATGACGAATCCGGCGGGCGAGGCGTTCTTTTTAATGTCGCCCTCCAGCATATACCGGAACGAGATGACGTAGGTGCCGGGTTCCTTGATGTCGGGGTAGATGTCATACGCCACGGAATGCCAGTTCTGCGACATACCCGTGTACCGGACGTACTTGTTGCCGTCGTCCGCGGTCTCGACCGTCATCGTGCCGCCGAAGGGCAGGTTCCAGTTGTGGTTTTTCAGGTCGGCGGTCGTCAGGTCGTCGAGCGTGGAAAGGCCCTCGGCGATCATGGGCGTCAGCACGGTCACGTGCTCCTCGGCCTGCTCCTTTGCGTCGATGTCGGCGGGCAGGATGCGGGGACGCGTGCTCATCGCCTCCTCGGCTGCGGTCCCTGCCTCGGCTTCGGTGCCGGGATCGGTCTCGGGAGTGGTTCCGGAGCCGGTCGGCTCGTCCGTGACGGGCGCCGTGGGATCGGCTGCGTCGGTGCCTGTCCCGGTATCTTCGCCGCCGTCATTCCGGCAGCCGGTCAGCGGGATCAGCAGGGAAAAGCAAAGCAGCAAGCCCAGAATGAACAGCATCCGTGCTGCTTTTCTATGTGTATGCGACATCATCATGACCTCCTTGATGCGATATTACGATCGGAATATGGACATCCGTCAATATTGTACAACATTTTCCGGCCCGTGTCAAGTGTATATATAGGGAAGTGATGAAAGAAAATTTCATGAAAACTATTGACAAACGACGCCTGCTGTGGTATAATACTCCCTCGGTACGGTCTGCAAGAGGCAGTCCGTCTCCTTACTGCATGGCAAATTTTCAGGTCATGCGGTCTTACAGTCCATAGGGAGGATACAAACATGGAAAAGATCAACAAGTACTATGAGTGCCTGTTCGTCGTGGATGTGACCAACGGCGACGAGGCAGTCAAGGCTACGGTCGACAAGTTCGTCGGTATCATCAACGAGAACGCCGAGACCGTCGTCGAAATCGCACAGTGGGGCAAGCGCCGTCTGGCCTACCTCATCAACGACAAGCCCGAGGGCTACTACGTCGTTGCCACCTTCAAGAGCGCACCCGAGTTCCCCGCAGAGCTGGAGCGTCTGCTGACCATTGACGAGTCCATCATGCGTGAAGTCATCATTCGTCTGGACTTCACTCCCGTCGCCAAGGCTGCTCCTGCCGAGGAAGAGGCTCCCGCTGAGGAGGAAGCTGCTCCCGCCGAGGAGGCTGCTCCCGCTGAGGAAGCTCCCGCCGCTGACGCAGAGTGATCCTGTCAGCGCCCGATCGTTCGTCCCGGATCGTTCCGGCACCCCGTCAAGCGTTGAAAAAGGAGGATTACCATGTCCCTCAATCTGAATAAGGTTATTTTAGCAGGCCGCATCGTGGCCGACCCCGAGCTGAAGCAGACCCCGAGCGGTGTCTCCGTAGTCTCGTTCCGTATTGCTGTCAACCGTCGCTTTGCGTCCCGTGATACCAATCAGCCCGAGACTGATTTCTTCAACGTGACCGCATGGCGCCAGACCGCAGAGTTCGTGTCCAAGTACTTCCATAAGGGAAGCGCCATCTGCATCGTCGGTTCTATTCAGAACCGCACGTATACCGACCAGCAGGGTCAGAAGCGCACTTGGACCGACATCATCGCCGACGAGGCCAACTTCGTCGAGAGCCGTGCCAATGGCGACAATGCCGGCATCGGCTACACCGCGCCCGCACAGGACCCCTACGCAGCACCGGCCTTCTCTTCGCCCGCCGCGTCCGCGCCCAAGTTTGAAGAGATCAAGACCGACGACGATCTGCCCTTCTGACAGAGGACAGCGCCGCCCCCAAAAATACGAATTAGCCGACCGTTTTTCGTCGGCAGGAGGAATTGAATATGGATAGAACCGAAAACACCGCACGTCCGGCTCGCCCCTATGTGCGCAACAAGAGAAAGAAGGTCTGCGTCTTCTGCGCAGATAAGGTCGACTACATCGACTACAAGGATTCCAACAAGCTGAGACACTACATCTCCGAGAGAGGCAAGATCCTCCCCCGCCGTGTGTCCGGTACCTGCGCTCTGCATCAGAGAGAGCTGAACACTGCTATCAAGCGCGCTCGTCAGGCTGCTCTGCTGCCCTTCATCACCGACTGATTTACCGTTGATATAATATCGGCGCAGAAACCGCCTGTCCTCCCCGATCCGGGCGGACGGGCGGTTTTTGCGTATCAAAGGAGGATATGCTATGTCAGATGATATGACCCGGACAGCATCCCGTCCCGTCCCGCCCGTCTACCTTGTGCCCTGTGCGGACTACGCACAGTCCGACGCCGCGCTGACCGCCCTCCTTGAGGCTGCGCACGGTCTCGATTTCGTAAGCCCCGGAATGACCGTCGGCATCAAGGCCAACCTCGTGGCGGCGATGAGATCCGACGAAGCCGCGACCACGCATCCCGAGCTGCTCTCGTCCCTGACCCGGCTGCTGTTCGCGCACGGCGCGGGACGCGTCATCATCGGAGACAGCCCCGGCGGCGTCTATACCGCGGCGTTCGTCCGTCACATTTACGATCAGACGGGCGTCACGGCTGCCACGCAGTACGGCGCGGAGCTGAACGGGAATTTCTCGATCACGGAAACTGCGTACCCGGAGGCAGCCGTCCTGAAGTCCTTCACCTATACCTCGTGGCTCGACGACTGCGACGCGCTGATCAACTTCTGCAAGCTCAAGTCGCACGGCATGATGGGGATGTCCGCGTCCGCCAAGAATATGTTCGGCACGATCCCCGGCACGATGAAGCCGGAGTACCATTTCCGCTTCCCGGAGATGCCCGATTTCTCGGATATGCTGATCGACATTGACGAGTATTTCGCTCCGAAGGTCAGGTTATGTCTCGTGGACGGTGTGGTCGGCATGGAGGGAAACGGCCCGACCAAGGGCAGCCCCAAGCACATCGGTGTGCTGCTCGCTTCCGCGTCTCCCCATGCGGTCGACTACGTCAACGCGCATCTGATCGGTCTCGGAGCCGCAGAAGTGCCGACGCTGCTCGCTGCCCAGAGGCGCGGGCTGATCCCGGAGGCGCTTTCCGATATTGAGGTGATCGTACCCGGTGCCGACCGGGGCGGCGACACCGCCGCGCGGCTTGTGCCCTTCCGCGTCTCGTCGTTTGACCATATCGCGGTGCGTCGCAGCCTCGTGTTCACCTCAAAGGGGAAGATCCCGGGCTGGTTCTGCAAGGTGTTCCTGTCGTCGCGGCCGCAGCTCAGAAAAAATGAGTGCATCGGCTGCGGGAAATGCGCGAACACCTGCCCCGCAAAGGCGATCACGATCCAGAAGGACAAAACGGGGAAGGGACGCGGCAAGGCCGTCATCGACCGTGACAAGTGCATCCGCTGCTTCTGCTGTCAGGAATTCTGCCCGGTCGGCGCCATGAAGGTACATCGCACGCTCATAGCCCGCCTGCTCACAGGCAAATCCACAAAAAAGTGATCGAAACGGAAAGGAAACATACATCATGGAACTCAAAGGCAAGATCGTAGATTTTCTCGGGGACAGCATCACCGAGGGCTCCGGCACCTCCGGCGACGGCTACCGCTTCGTGGACGTGTTCGCCCGCAAGACCGGCGCACTGACCCGCAACCACGGCATCGGCGGCACCCGCATAGCCCGGCAGATCCATCTGAGCCAGTACCCCCACTGGGACCAGAATTACGTGGACCGCGCCGACAACCTTGATCCCGGCGCTGACGTGATCGTCGTCTTCGGCGGCACCAACGATTTCGGTCATGGCGACGCGCCCTTCGGCAAGTACGAGGACACCGACGACTGCACCTTCTGCGGTGCGCTCCGCACGCTGCTCACGAAGCTGATGACCAAGTACCCCTATGCGACGATCGTGATGATGACCCCCCTGCACCGTCTGTCCGAGAACGTGACGACCAACGAGATCGGCCTGCCCTGCCGTCCGCTCCGCGACTATGTGGAGATGGAGAAGCGCATGGCCGCGGAATTCTCCGTCCCGGTGCTGGATCTGTGGAGTGTCAGCGGCATCCAGCCCGCAATCCCCGCCAATTTCATCGCGTACACGGCAGACGGCCTGCATCCGAACGACCGCGGCGCCGAGCGCGTAGCAGACCGGCTGATCGCGTTCCTGAATGCGCTGTGATCGGAGGAACGCGGAGGAACGCGGGGCTCTGCCCCGGACCCCGGCAGGGCGCTGACCTGCACCCGCTCAAGGACTTCTTGAAAGAAGTCCTTGAGAATCCCAAGAACTTTAATACAGGGATCGTTTTAACATGATTAAGTTTACGCTGGACGAGTTTGGCGGGTGCCGTTATGGGCGCCCGCCTTTTTTATGGGGCATCCGGCGATGCCGCGCCGCGCTGTCGCCCTGCACGTTCCTCCGTTATGTTTGCCTTTCCGAAATCCTCCGTCCGAGCAGGACGAGCCACGCGGCGGCGAAGCCGACGCACCCGACCGCAGGCGGGACGACTATCCGTGTGGCGGCATGGCGGCCTTCAAGGTCAAGGAGCGCCGACAGAGCCGTGTCGGCGGCGGGACTCCACAGCTCCGGCGGCGCGACACGCAGCAAAAGTGCCATGACGGTGCCGCAGATCACGCTCTGAGCGGCCTTGGCCGCTATATATGGCTTAAAGGACAGCCCGCGCCCGGCGCACATCGACATGACCTGACAATGCACCGACAGCCCCGACCAGCCCGCGATCGCCGCGCTGACGATCAGTGCGGTGTTTGTGTCCGGCAGTGCGGAGGCCTCGCTGATGCCGCCCGACAGCTCCAGAAGGCCGCAGACCGCTGCGTACAGCAGCGGCGGGAGGCCGCCGACCGCTTCCGACAGGCAGGAGAGCGTCCCTGACAGCGTGGAAAAGAATACGACGTAAGCGCACACGGTCAGCATCCCCGACGCGGCTCCGGACATGGATGACGTGAACATCTCCACGCCGCCCGGATGCAGCCCGGAAGGGAAGTGCGGATGCACCGTCCGGTTCCCCGGGCGGAGCAGGAACCGGGCGAGAAACCCGACGAGCAGACCGGACCCCAGCACGATCAGGTACAGAAGGGTGCCGATCCGCCGGTTCCCGAACAGCGACACGCCGACCGCCGTGATCAGAAAAGCCGAGCTCGGGTTGTTGGAAAAGGTCAGCAGATGCTCACATTCCTCCCGTGAGATGAGATTGCTGTCCAGCAGACCGACGGCAGTCTTTGCTCCCATCGGAAAGCCGCAGAGGGAGCCGAGAAAGACGGCGGTGCTGCCCGCGCCGGACAGCCCGAACAGCCATCGCATGGGGCGTGCGAGCAGCCGTCCAAACGCCTCCCCCGCGCCGCTCCTGACCAGAAGCTCGGAGATGACCATGAAAGGGAACAGCGACGGGATCACGGTCCTTGTGCAGAGCGTGAGTCCCCGTCCCATGTATTCAACCGCGGCGTCCGCGTTCCTAAGGATCAGGAATAGGCAGAAGGTGGCCATGAAGCAGAAGAAAAGCTGCCCGACAGAGGGCTTTTCCCTTGCGGCGGACCGGCCGCTGCCCGCCCGGAAATGCCCCGGCCGCTTTGTGTCGTTTGACGTCATGACGGCGCCCTCCCTCGCATACAGTATCACAGAAACCTATGATGGGAGGACTCAAAACATGAATCGCAAGACAGCAAAAGAGGGCCGCCGCCCGCTTCCGGAGTGGCTGGCGGTCAGGCTGGATATCCCGCCGGACCTTGTGTCCGGCGGTTTCCGTGTCGAGCTGCGCGGACGGCACGCGTTGACCGTTCACGGCTGCATCCGCATCGGTGCGTATACCCCGGAGGAGATCACGCTGGCCGTCAGGGGCGGGGACGTCATCATCAGTGGGGAGCGGATGGTTTGTACCTCCTATCTGGCGGGCGCGGTCGGCATCGACGGACGCATCGACTGTATTCGTCTGACCGGGGAGAACGGAGAAGGGAGGCGGGAGGAATGAGCCTTGCTCATTGGCTGCCGGGCAGCCGCACTGTCAGCGTCCCGGCGGACAGGGCTGCCGACCTTCTGGAGCTTTGCCGCGGAATGATGATCCCGTACAGCGGTTTTCAGGCGTCCGCCGAGCGCCTGACGCTGACCATGACGGTCCCGGCGGTCCGCAGGCTGCGGGCGGCGGCCCTCCGGAACGATCTGCCCGTGGAGATCGGCCCTCTGACGGGCCTTCCCGCGGTCCTCGGCAGCGCCCGCCGCCGTCCCGGCGTGTGCGTCGGGCTGGCACTCGGCATCCTGCTTTTATGGCTGTCAGGCCGGTACGTCTGGGACATTCGGATCGAGGGGACTGGGACGCTGTCCCACCGTGACGTCAAGGACACACTGGCCGCCTGCGGCTTCACGGTCGGCACGCCGCTGCGCGGATTTGCGGCGGACGTGATCGAGAACAGGGCGCTCATACACGACAAGCGCCTCGCGTGGATCTCGATCAACCGCCGGGGGACCGTCGCTTACGTGCAGATCCGGGAGGCGGCTTATCCTCCGGTCGACAGGGACCGGGATACCCCTGCCAACGTCGTCGCGGCGCGCGGCGGCGTAGTGGAACGGGTGGAGCTGACGCGGGGCAATCTGCTGACCGCCGCGGGGCAGACGGTGGTTCCCGGTCAGCTGCTGATCAGCGGCTTGTACGACAGCGAGCGGGTCGGCTTCCGCTGGACGCACGCCGAGGGACGCGTCTATGCGCGGACGGTGAGGGAATTCCGCGTGGAGATCCCGCTCTCCTGCGAGGCAGCGGCTCCGTCCTTGGACGGAGATCGCGGGATTTCCAAAGAAATTTCGCTTCTTTTTTTCGGAAAACCTATTTTATTTTCAAAAAAGACAAGAAATCCGCCACCTGTTTGTGATATAATAGAAAGTGAGAAAGTGTGTACCCTCATACCCGGCGTCGGTTTCCCGCTGTCGGTGCGTACCGTGTGGTATCTGCCGCGCAAGGAGGACCCGGGAACGGTCACGCTGACCCGTACCCCCGCGGAAGCACAGGAGCTTGCCTACCTCGAGCTGTCCCGGCAGATCGGTGCCGTGCCCGGGCTTGAACTTTTGTCCGAGACCGTCAGGCCGTTGCTCACGGAGGATGCGTATATCCTTGACGTCACCGTCGTCTGTGTGGAGGATATCGCGGAAGAGAAACTGTTCTCCGTGGAGCCGGCACCGGGAGACTGACAGATAAATAAAGGAAGGGTGCGCGGGGACGGTCCCGCCTGACAGGTCCCCGCACCCATGATTCCCAAAGGAGCATACATGAATCAAAGAATCGTCAGATCAGATACGGCGGAGGTCACGTCGGCCATTTTCGGCAGCTTCGATGTGAACACCCGCATCATCGAGAGCCGCTTCGGCGTGACGCTGCACAACCGGTGCGGCGAGGACGGCAGCGACGCGATCATCATTTCGGGCGAGTCGCAGGAGGCTGTCAACGCGGCGGCTGCCGCGGTCGAGTATCTGCGCGACATGGTCCGCTTCAACGACCATCTGAACGAGCAGACCGTCCGGTACGTCACGGACATGATCGCCGACGGGAAAGGGAACGAGCTGGCGGACATTTCCGCCGACTGCGTGTTCGTCACCGCCAAGGGCAAGCCCATCAAGGCCAAGACCGCGGGGCAGTCCCGGTATGTGGAGGCCATCAGAAAGAACACCATCGTCATCGGTGTCGGCCCGGCCGGCACCGGAAAGACGTTTCTGGCCGTCGCCATGGCGGTCAAGGCGCTGCGGGACAAGCAGGTCTCCCGTATCATCC
The DNA here is from genome assembly GCA_024404505.1 of Clostridia bacterium. Taxonomy (GTDB): domain Bacteria; phylum Bacillota; class Clostridia; order Oscillospirales; family CAG-272; genus CAMEON01. The sequence continues at coordinate 6,159 of JAKSPU010000024.1, read as the reverse complement.
TGACCCGGCCCGCGATCGAAGCGGGCGAGCGCCTCGGCTTCCTGCCCGGCGACCTCTTGGCCAAGATCGACCCTTACCTGCGCCCGCTTTACGACGCCCTCAACGAGATGATGGGCGCGGAGACGCACAAGGCGCTGGTCGAGAAGGGCGTCATCGAGGTCGCGCCGCTCGCCTATATGAGAGGCCGCACGCTGGACGATGCGTTCATCATCCTCGACGAGGCACAGAACGCCACGCCGGAGCAGGTGAAAATGTTCCTCACGCGTCTCGGCTTCGGCTCCAAGGTCATCATCACGGGCGACCTGACCCAGACCGACCTGCCGAACGGTCAGAAATCCGGACTTGCCGCTGCCGTGAAGATCCTTGACGGCATCCCGGACATTGCCATCCATTACCTCACCGAGAAGGACGTCGTCCGGCATCACCTCGTGCAGAAGATCATCCTTGCCTACGATAAGTACGACAAGGAGATGGCAGCCAAGGCCGCCAGACGGCAGGCCGAGCATCACGCCCGTGAGGAACGCCGCGAGGAGCGTCACGAGGACGGCACCGCCCGCCCGCATCATACCTACAAGCCCCGCCGCTGATATGCTTGCGATTCAGACTTCAACCACATAAATAAGGAGAACGGATATGCAGAACGCACCTGTCAACAGAGTGATCTACTTTACCAACGATCAGGACAAGGAACCCATTACCTACAAGCTCAAGATGCTGATGCGCCGCGCGGTCGTGGCCACGCTGGACCACGAGCAGTACAGCAATCCCTGCGAGGTCTCGCTGACCTTCACCGACAATGAGAAGATCCACGAGCTGAACAGGCAGTACCGCGGCGTCGACCGTCCGACCGACGTGCTGTCCTTCCCGCTCACCGATTACAGCGGTGAGAGCGAGGAGCCGCTCGCGGACGAGCCTGTCGTTTCCCTCGGGGATATCGTGATCTCGCTGGAAAAAGCCCGCGAGCAGGCCGCGCTGTACGGTCACAGCTTTGAGCGCGAGGCCGCGTTCCTGTGCGTCCACTCTATGCTGCACCTGCTCGGCTACGACCATGAAACGGGCGAAGCGGAGGAGGCTGATATGCGCGCCCGCCAGCATAAGATCATGGACGAGATGGGACTCGGCGTGAAGGACACGCAGGCGTGAGGACCGGCGTATGAACAACGGTCCTATTCTGGAATATCCGGGCCACGACTACAAGCGCACCGCTGTCATCGTTGGCGTCATCGTGCTGACCGTGATCGCGATCATCCTGTTCATCGGTCCCTCCAATATCCTGCAGATGCTCCATCTCAAGGATCTGGAAACCGACGTCACGGTCCCCGTCATCGACCCGCACCAAAAGCCGATGATCACGGTCCGGGAGCTGCGTCCCTACGTGGTCGGCCGGGCGCTGAACCCGTATATGCTCTGGGGCGAGTATGCCTTCTATATGAGCTCAGAGGACGTCTATAACGCCGTGTACGTTTTCCCGGTCGAGAAGGCGGAATTCGAGCTGGAGGTCCGGCTTGAAAATGGGACGGTCACATCAGCGATCCTGACCGATCACGTCACCCTCGACCGTATGGACCTCACACGCGGCGTGGACGGCCCGATGTACGATCAATTCGTCCGCCTGTACGAGCGGACCGAAGCTGTCTCCGAGGCCGCGCCAGCCGAGCCGTAAATCAGACCGCAAGAAGAATCAGAAAGGTCAATTTTCATGAGAAAAACAGGTTTTATCGCTATCGTCGGACGCCCCAACGTGGGCAAGTCCACGCTGCTCAACGCCATGCTGGGCGAAAAGGTCGCCATCACGTCGGCCAAGCCCCAGACCACCCGCAACCGCATCACGGGCATCCTCTCGGAAGGGGAGGAGCAGTTCGTGTTTATGGACACGCCCGGCATCTTCCGCCCGCAGAACTCGCTCGGAGACTACATGGTGAAGACGGCCAACGCCTCCATGCAGGATGCCGACGCCGTCGTCCTTGTGACCGATACCGGCAAGGAGGTCACCAAGGTCGAGGAGAACGTCATGGCGTACTGCAAGCACAACGAGATCCCCTGCATCCTCGTGCTGTCCAAGATCGACCTCTACACCGCCGTGCAGGTCGCGGAGGCGATCACGAAATACGCGCCTCTGCATGATTTCGCCGCGGTCATCCCGCTGTGCGCCAAGAACGGCAAGGGCGTGAAGGCCGTGCTGGACGAGTGCCGCCCGTTCTTACACGAATCCGAATGGATCTTCCCGGACGACGTATACACCGATCAGCCCGAGCGGCAGATGGCGTCCGAGATCATCCGCGAAAAGGTCCTCCGCACCACGGACAAGGAGATCCCCCACGGCGTCGCCGTCGTGATCGAGTCCTTCAAGGAGGATCCGAAAACGGGCATGATCAGCATCCGCGCCGAGATCTGGTGCGAGAAGGCTTCCCACAAGGGCATCATCGTCGGCAAGGGCGGTGAGGGCCTCAAGCGCATCGGGACCTACGCCCGCGAGGATATGGAAAAGATCTTCGGCGCGAAGGTGTACCTGAATCTGTGGGTCAAGGTCAAGGAGAATTGGCGCGAGGACGCGGTCAGCGTGGCCAACTTCGGCTACCGCCGTCAGGACGATTGATATGCCGCAGGTGTTTTCCACCGACGGGCTGGTCATCCGCCGCTTCCCGGTCGGGGAGGCGGACCAGATGATCTACCTGCTGACCCCGACGAGGGGCCGCCTGTCGGTCCGCGTCCGTCACGGACAATCGGGCCGCACGCGGCTGGACTCGGTCAGCCAGCTGTTCACCTACGGAAACTTCGAGATCAGCAAAAGCAAGGATTTCTATTGGCTGCGCGCGGGTTCCGTCGAGCATTCGTTCTACGAGCTGACCTCCGATATCGAGCGGGTCGCGCTCGGCACCTACCTCTGCGAGGTGGCGTCCGCTGTCTCCGGCGAGGGAGAGATGACCGTTTTCGAGTGCCCTGACCAGCCGGCTGACGAGTACGAGCTGGACGAGGCTGCCGAGAGCGGCGGGGAGCTGCTGCGGATGCTGCTGAATTCCCTGTATGCGCTGGGTGTCGGCAAAACGCCGCGCCGCCTTATCAAGGGCGTATTCGAGCTGAGGGCCGCAGCGATGAGCGGTTACCGTCCGTCGATGATCAGCTGTGTGCAATGCGGCGAAGGATACCCGGAGCTGTGCTATCTCGACGTCATGAACGGCTGTATCCTGTGCGCCGACTGCAAGACCAAGCTGAACCGCCTCGGCGGCCGCATCGTGGACCTGCAGAAGGAGGAGCTGGGCGAACGCAGCATCCTCGTGCCGCTGTCCTCGTCCACGCTGGCCGCGGTGCGCTATGCGCTGTCCGCGCCGGAGAAAAAGCTGTTTTCCTTTGCGCTCAAGACCGACGAGGAGGAGATCGCCTTCTCCAAGGCGGCAGAGACCTATCTTCTGAATCATCTGGAGCATGGCTTTGACAGCCTTGACTTCTATCATTCCATCGCTGACTGACGAAATCGTCACAGCCGGGGAGGTGCTTTTCATGAAGCCGCTTACCGTTCTGTTACATACCCGTCATTCCCGCTGCACGTCTGCCGTGCGGCTGCTCCTCTGCGCGTTCTGCGTGCTCTTCTGCCTGACGGCGGTATCCTGCACGCCCGCCTCCGGACCGGTACACGAAACAGGCACCGACGCGCCGGGTACGCCGTCCGGCGTCGTCACGCTTCCGGAGATCGGCACCGAGGCGGACGCGGCGGAAACCGAGCCCGTACCCACCGCCGCCGATCTCGACCCGGCAGGCGGATACGGTGATCTGGTGATCACCGCGTTGTATACGCCGGGTGCCGTGGTCACTGACAGTCTGTGCAGCGCGCCCTTTATCGAGCTGCATAACAACGGAGTCCGTGACCTTTCGCTGGCCGGTGCTGCGCTGTACGTCTGCTCCGGCAGCGGTGACTACACAGCCTACCCGTTTTCATTCGGGGACAGCATCCCCGCCGGAGGACATTTCCTTATCCGCGGCGCGGGGATCAGAACCGCGGACGAGCCGGTGATCACACTGTCTGCGTGGGACGCCGAGTGGGACGACCTGAAGCTTGACCCGGACCGTCTGCGGCTGGTGCTTGCGCCGATCGGCTGGGTCGGAGACCCGGATATGCCGCTTGACCTCCAGACCGGGCTGTTCACCTACGCGTCCGCACATAAGCTGGACGACGACGATCAGTTCGGCAGCATGAAAAAGGCTGCCGCCGACCGTCTGATCCGCAAGAAAGCCGATACCGGCTTCGTGGACTATCAATCGCTCAAGCTGGCCGAGTGTACGACGGACGTCCTCCTGCAGATCGCGCCCCGCACGACACAGGGGCCGGTCAATACGACCGTCCGCAGCCGTATGGCGGAGGTCACCTTCTCCGCCGTCGGCGGCGTCTACGAGGAAGGCTTTGACCTGACGCTGTCCGCGCCCGAGGGCTATACTATCTACTATACGATCAATCAGGACGATCCCCGCTTCGGCCGGACCGTGCTGGGCGCGGCTCCGCTCGTGTACAACGCGCCGATCCATCTGCACGACACCACGTCCATGGCATGGGGCCCGCTGACCAAGCAGGCGGCCAAGCTCATGGGCAGCACCTACTATCCGATGGCGTCCACCTTCCCCGGCGGTGCCTGTATCCGCGCCTACGCCGTGCGGGAGTCGGACGGTGCCCGGACGCCGCTTGCTACTGAGACGTACTTCATCGGCAAGGAATTCAAGACGTGGGGCATGGATCTGTTCAGCGTGTCCGTGCTGTCGGACGATTTCCTCGGCAACAAGGGCATTTACCTGTGCAACACCTCCACGCATGAGCATATCGCCGCTTACACCGAGGTCGTGTCCGGGACGGGTAGCCGCGTCTTCGCCGGCTGGACCGAGATCGCCATGAACGGCCGCGGATCGCTCGGTATGCGGCAGAAATCCTTCCGCATCCTGTTCAAGTCCAACCCGATGGACCTCTCCTCGGAGGCGATCGGCGAAAACCTCAGTATGCTGAACTACGACGTGTTCGGCGAGTACGCCAACGTCACCCGCTCCGGCGAGCCGCTGACGTGGTTCAAGCACATCCTGCTGCGGAACGGCGGCGGTGACAACTCCGGCTGCACGATCTCACGCTCCCATATCGGAGACGCCTACATCCAGCGTATCAACCGGTATCTGCTGCCGGACGACATGGCCTACGCGCCCGCGATGGTTTTTGTCAACGGTGAGTTCTTCGGTCTGTTCAACACGCGCGACCGTCTCGATCTCAAGCACTTCATGACCAAGTACGGCGTGCCGGAGGAATCCCTTGCGGTGCTGGAATGTCCGTACCCCATCCAGAACGGGCAGTGGGTCCTCGGCGCGGATTACATTCTCGGTGAGGGCACTCAGAAGGACGCCGACGATTTCAATCAGCTCGTTGAGTACGTCCGCACGCACAATGCCGCCGAGGATTATGTGTGGAAATACGTCAAGGACCGTCTCGACGTGTGGGGGCTCGCGGACCAGTTCGTCGGCCAGATGTACCTCTGCTGCTCCGACTGGCCGAACAACAACGTCAAGATCTGGCGCAACAACGATCCGTCCGTCATGGACACCAAGTGGCACTTCACCTACGTCGACACCGATCACGGCGTCGGCTTGAACTCCACCTACCGCGATTCGCTGTTCGGCAACATCAACGACGGCTCCAAGCTGGGCATCCTGATCAATCACCTGATGCAGAACAAGGAATTCCGCGATTACTTCATCTCCCGCTGGATCTGGTGTACCGAGGTCTACTACGAGCCGACCCGCTGCGTCGCGGAGCTGCACGAGCTGGTCGACCGCATCAAGCCCGTCATGCAGTATCAACTGGACCGTTGGCAGGTCACCAACGGCGAAAAGACCACGTGGGACAAGTGGTGGTCTTACATCGTGATCATCGAGGACTTCATGAACAACCGCCAGCCCTATGCCCGCCAGCAGATCAAGAGCTTCGCCGGGATCAATGAGACCGTGTACCAATACTACCTGAAGCAGGGAATCGGGCGCTGGGGAGATAAGGTCGGAGAGTGATGAGTTTGTTTGTGGGGAGAACTTGCGGGGCTCTGCCCCGGGCCCCGCTTAAGCCCTTCTTGAAAGAAGGGCTTAAGGCATTACCGCACAATGCACGGCTGACGCCTTGACGGCACATCTGCTTGCATA
>JAKSPU010000023.1 GCA_024404505.1 Clostridia bacterium | reverse complement strand
TCGTCATCTGCATCGGCTCCAACATCGCCCGCGCCATCTCCATCGGCGGCGGTCTTGCGCTGGTCCGCTTCCGCAACACGGTGGACGATCCCCGCGACCTCATTTACCTGTACCTGTCCCTCGCCTCCGGCATGGCCTGCGGCGTCGGATTCATCGGCTTCGGTGCGATCGGCGTGGGTCTGATCCTCGCCGCCATCGTGATCATCTCGCTCCTCGGCCTCGACCGCTTCGGCGGCAAGGGCAAGAAGCTCTGCATCCTGATCCCCGAGTCCCTCGATTACGACGGTGTGTTCGATCCCATCCTGAAGCAGTACTGCAAGGGCTTCCATCTCGGCCGCATCCGCACCGAGGACTACGGCACGCTGCTCCGCCTCGACTACCGGATCGTCATGAAGGACGACAAGCAGGAGAAGGCACTGATCGACGCGATCCGCACCCGCAACGGCAACCTGAACGTCACGCTGACCACCACCGACGTGGAGGAACAGTGATCCGATGGACGATCCCGGCGTTTTCTATACCGACGAGATAATCCCCCCGGCGGACTGCCCCGTCTGCCGGACCGACTGCACCTATGACGTGATGCTGGAGTTCAACCGTAAGGGCGCCCTCACGCCCAAGCAGTACAGACAGCAGCGGAGCCGCCGGATCCTGACCGCGCGGGTCGACGCAAACAAGCTGTATTTCAAATCATAAATCCGCCGGCGGGAATAAGCAGGCATTATGCCCGGCAATGAGACCGCCCCCGAAAACGTAAGGCACCACCGCATAATCGCATAATGATGACGGTACAGATGCGCCGTCGGGGCGTCAGCCGCGCATTGTGCGGTGGTGTCTTTAAGGCTGCCCTTCCATCTGTCCGGTATGCCTCGTGCGGCTTCTCGAATCGCATACACTGACCCAAGGACGCCGTTGAATAAGCGATTACGGCATAGCAGAAGTTCAAAATTTAAGAAAGGAGTTTCACTATGAAGAAGCTATTGGCATTGCTCCTCATGATCGCAGTGGGCTGTTCCATCGCAGCTTGCGGAGGTGAAACCGAACCTTCGGAAACTGATACGGAGAGTGAGCAGCAGCAAACAAATGAAGAACAGACATCCGGATCAGCCGGATCAGATCCTATTGAGAGCGATCCTGTAGAATATGGACGCGAATACTGGGAAGAAAAATATCCCGGCGAGAATATTTGTCCGTTTGAAATCGAAGAAAACGGCAAGCTTTACAGCTATTATTGGATTTCCGGAATGAATGGATACGACGGGACCATCGGAAGCTGGCTTGATCAGCCATTCAACTGGAACGGCTGGCACAAAACCGCTGACGGATGTATTGTCAATAAAAACGAAACGCTGAAGATTACAGATAATTGGGCAAGCGGTGACGAAGGTATGTCCAGCTTCTGCACAATTACCACAGAGCCTTATACTCCGGGTCCCTCAGGGACAGATACGGAGTCGGAGACGCAAGTCACTCCTCCGACGCCTCAGGATAACGTGATCGCCAAAATCAACGGAGGAGCTGACGAAGTCGGTATTTATTCCATCGTTGTCAGGCTGACCGATCAGGCCGCCGATAAAGGTGTTGTTGAGATGGTTTATTACGGGGCGAAAGGTTCTCCTCAGGAAAATTCCATTGTAAATAAGTTCCGTATTGAATACTACAAGGAGGAAGCCGGAACTTATGAGATTCAGACATTCTTCGACGGTGATGTGTATCAAAACCAACATCACAAGGATGAGGTAAAGGTTGTGAACACTTTCAGTGCGACTCTTCGTGCCGGAAACGTGATCATTACATATACGCCTGACGGCGGAGAAACTCAGGAGATATTCAGAGCTGATGCTGAATATTTTAAAACTTCTACGGACTGAAAAAATCAGAAAACTGCATCAGAGTGCAATAGATCAGAGCGCATTGGGAACGATTGATCTGACGACCGTCCCGGTGCGGGAGCGGGGTATTAACTCCCCCAAAAACAGGCGGGCGCCCATAACGGCGCCCGCCTGTTTCGTTCAACGTAAACCGGACCTCGGTCAATCTTTGACCCTGTATAAAAGTTCTTGAGATTCTCAAGGACTTCTTTCAAGAAGTCCTTGAGCGGGGTGCGGGGCAGAGCCCCGCAAGTTGGCGCGGGGCTCTGCCCCGCAATCGCGCCTCCTCAATGCAGTCGGATGCGTCGTATGGTGTCCATGCCCGTCACGTACTGCGGCAGGTGGTCGGTGACCATGCCCTCAAAATCAAAGTGCATATGTCCGGCGAAGACGGCCTTGAAAGCCGGGGTGCTGCGGATAAACCCGACCGTTTCGTGCGTGACGGCGTCGGCCTTTTGCTGGCGCAGGCGGTAGTCGGAGTACGACGCCATGAGCGCCTCCGGCGTGTCGACCAGATAGGCGCACTCCCGCTTCAGCGTGGTCATCATGTAGTCATAGATGGATTGCTCGTGCAAAGGGCAGTGCAAGAACAGGAGGATCGGCAGGCCCTTGTCCGCCTCTGCCCGAAGCGCTTCCAGCTGCGGCTCATCAAAGCGGTAATAGGAATTGTCCACGACGACAAGATCCACGCCGCCCACCGTCTTCGCGGCAAAGCGGATATCGTTCCCGAAGCAGGCCTGCACCCGCCCGAGATTCTTGTTCCGGTACGCCTCGTCCTCCCACGCCTCGCCGACATAACGGCTGAATTCGTGATTGCCGGCAGCGAAGAAGCAGCCTGTCCGTTCGGCGAACAAACGCGCTCTCTCCAGATTCGCCCGCGAGACGAAATCGCAGAGGTCACCGGTGTAAACCAGCAGCTCGCCGGTCCGGGCAACGGTCTCTTCAATGGTCAGGACGTTTTGCTCGTTGTTCGGGAAACCGCGCTTGCGGGACTGCCCGAGGGCGACCTTCCGCGCACCGTCCCGTCCGTCGGCTCTTGTCAGATGGGTGTCGCTTGCCTGAAGCAGACAGATCTCCTGCCCGAGCCCCAGTTCCAGATCTGTTTCTATGAGCCTCATACTGCTCCTCCGTTCATGTGCCGGCGAGCTGCCGCACCCGTTCAAGGATGTGAGCATAGGCTGCCTCCTCCGGCTTTTCGCCCGAGAAAACGGTATCGGCTTCGTGCTTCATCGGCTCGACGTACAGCTCGTGCATGGGCCGCACCGTGCGCAGATACTGGTTGATGACCGACTCCGTACTTCGTCCGCGCTCCTTGAAATCACGCACCAGACGACGGATAAAGCGCAGATCGGCAGAGCAGTCCACGAAGACCTTATAGTCAAGCAGCGACACGAGGCGAGGGTCCGCAAAGAGCAGGATGCCCTCGATGATGATGACGGGACGGCTCTCCAGCCGCTCCGTACGGTCGGTGCGCTGATGGATGGTGAAGTCGTATACCGGGCAGTCCACGGCCTCCCCGGCGCGAAGCCGTGCGAGATGTGCCGAGAGCAGCTCCATGTCGATGGAATCGGGATGGTCGTAATTGATCAGCTTCCGCGCCTCGAAATCCATGTCGTAATGGGCGCGGTAGTAGCTGTCCATAGACAGGAGCAGCGCACGGTCTCCGAGGTCGCCCGCGAGCCGCCGGGCCAGCGTGGTCTTGCCGCTGCCCGTGCCGCCGCAGATACCGATGACGACGGTTTTCATGCTCATTTGAAGAACTCCTCGCCGAATATGCCGGTCAGCGCCTCAGCCAGTTTGGTGCCGGCGGTCTGTGCGCCCTGCACGGACGGATGCACGCCGTCGGTGTAGTCCTTGCCGCGCAGACGCCATTCCTTCGTCTCCACGACGTACCCGTTCTCAAAGCCCTCCATGACCTTGCGGATGCAGGAGGCCTTGGACTGGTTGAACGGGATCAGGTACACCACGGGCACGTCGGGCCACTTTTCGCGCAGATGCGCCAGCGTGTCCTCCAGCGCGGTCGTGAACGCCGCGTCGGACTGTCCCGCGTCGTTGGTGGCGTGGTTGATGACGATGATATCCGGATAGAAGCCGTCCTCGACGAGGCGGTCCTTGCTGTTGTAATCCATGGCCATCTTCATGGTGTTGAAGGAGCCGGTCATGATCATGCCGGTCGCGCCGTAGCCGACGGAGTAGGTGACCGTGCCGAGCGCCTGCGAGCAGGCCCACGGGTAGGCGTTGGTGGCGCTGTTGCCGTCGGCGGTCGCGTTCATGTTGAGTGCGCGGATGCCCTCGGTGATGCTGTCACCGAAGAAGAAGATGACCTTGTTCGTCGGCATGACGCCCCTGATGACGCCGCCTTCACTTGGCGTGACGGATCTGAGCGCGAAGCCCTTCTCCTCGACCCACTTGCCCTCGGTCTCGGTCAGACCGTCCGCGACGATCTGGACGAGGTGGCGGCCCTTGTCGGGCAGGGCGACAGTCCCCTCGGTGATATGCTGACGGACGGGCGTGCCGCCGTCGATGATATAGGCGAAGTAGGGCTCCTCCTTGGTCGTGATGACAGTGTAATCCAGCGTGAAGCTGCCGGCTCCCTCGATGAGGAAGTAGAACTGGCTGCCGTCGGTCAGCGTGACGTGGTGGACCGCTCCGTCGATCTCCTTTTCAAACCAGCGGCCGACGAAGAACGGCTCGTCCTTCCCGGTCAGCTCATACTTGTGGTCGGTGACGGTCGACAGGAACGCGGCGTCATCGGCCTTTTGCTGCTCCTCCGGGGAGAGGGTCTCCGGCTCGGTCGGTGCCTCGGTCGGGGTTTCGGTTACTGTACCGGCCTCCGTGCCGGTCGGCGTTTCGGGCGCATCGGTGCCGCCGCAGGCGCACACGGACAGCACAAGCAGCAGGGCAAACAGCAGGGACAACAGTCTTGCGGACGTTCTTTTCATGGTCGTTATCTCCTTACGCGTCAGTTATTCTTCATACTTCATCCTGTCAGGCGTCCAGCCCTCGAGGGTGCGGCACAGGTCGGCGGCTGCCTTCTTCGCGCCCTCGAGGTCATGCTCGAGATAGTTGCCGCACTGCCACCGCTCGGTGCCGGGGATCTCCCCCTCGTAGGCGGCGATGAACGCGAAGGACTCCTGCACCAGCCTGATGGCCTCTGCGCGGCTGACGGTATCGCGGACGAGGAAATAGAAGCCCGTGCGGCAGCCCATCGGACCGACGTATACGACGTCGTTCGCAAAATCGGAATTGCGGGCATAGGTGGCGAACAGATGCTCGATCGTGTGCGCCGCCGGTGTGGGCAGGTAATCGCCGCCGTTCGGGACCTTCATGCGGACGTCGTAGGTGACGACGTCGCCGTCGATGCGGGAGACGTACATACCCGGCTTCAGCTTGTCGTGGTTGACGGTGAAGCTGGTGATCGTTTTCATTTTGGGCGCGGATGCTTGTATATTCATGGTCGTGATCCTTTCGGGTGTTTTATTCGGCGGGCAGACTCGTCCCGGCAAGGCGGGTAAAGCCGTGCTTCACGGCAATGGCTTCAAAATCGATGTTGTCCGCGGTGTACAGAAGATGCAGACTGAAGCGGGCATAAGCGTAGCGAATATCCGCCAGCAGCTCCCCGGCGGCGTCCGGGGCAAGACCGCGCAGGTCCATGGCGAGGAAATCACAGCCGAGGCTCATACGTCCGGGCGTGAGAGAACCGCCGTACAGCACGTCCGCAGACGGAAGAACGGTGACGTCCGTGCTGCCGGCCTCCTCCGGGCGGAGGGCAAAGGCGGCAGGCGGCAGCGATACGCCGACGAGCGGCGTATGGTCGGCGCTGCTGAGCAGCGGGCGCAGCTCGTCAAGGAACGCGAGCGCCTGCGCGTCCCCTGTGTCGGTACCCGCGGGCAGCCCGACGAGCAGCAGCTCGTCCACACCCGCCGACGCGCAGGCGGTGAGCAGGCTCAGCTCGATACCCCGGCGGTACGCGGACAGGGCCGGGTCGGCGGCATACGAAACGTCCAGACAGCGCACGCGGAACACGCCCATGACGCGCAGGCCGGCGGTATGCAGCCGCTGCACCTCGGATACGAGCGAGATCGCGTCATCCGGCACGGTCAATCCGGCAGAGGCCGCCATCGGCAGCGCGTAGGCAAAGCTGCCGTCGCTTCCGACGGACAGATCTATCGTCACGCCGTTGTCGTGGCTCACGGAGGCGATCATGGTCAGGCTGCCGCCGGGCTGCAGCGCGCTTCCCCGGAAGTCCGGGACCGCGGCATCCCTGACGGTGCGCTCCTCGTCGGCCAGCGTCCACGCGTCCGCCTCGCGGCGCGCCCGGATCTCGTCCGACCGCTTGCGGAGCACGCTGCCGATGATCACGGCAGCCGCGATCACGGCGGCGCACACGGCCGCGGCGATCAGCAGCTGCTTCCACGGGACCGGCCGCCTGCCGCGTCGTTTGACAGAGGTGCGGAACCGCCGGGACACGGTACGCTTTTTGCTTTTTTTCAGAACGCTCACGGCGGTCACCTCCTTCGGATCATTTCAGAGCAAGGGCGCGTTACTGCATGGCGGCCAGGTCGATCGCCAGCCCCTCCTCGGTCAGGATCGGCTCGCAGACGGCCCGGTAGCTGTCCTCGATAAAGCCCATGCGGGCGGATTGCCAGTTCGTCAGCAGCGTGCTGCTGTTGGACATGACGTACGCCTCCTCCGGCTCGAGGCGCATCAGCACGAAATATCCGCCGGAGCATTCGATGGGATCGCTGACCTCACCGATCTGCAGCGCGAACGCGGCATTCTCGTAGGTCTTGTTCATCTCTCCACGGGTGAAGTAGTAGCCGTCCTTCGTGACCATGTCCATATCGTCGTTGTACGTGGAGCCGATATACTGATTCATGACGCGCAGCCTGTCCTCGCTGTTGTGGACCGCGCGCAGGGCCAGCGTGATGTTCTGCGCGTCCTTCAGGTTCTGCTCCGGGTTCTCCCCCTCGTCGTTGCGCAGGTACACGTGGATGATGCGGGCATAGTCGGGGCTTTGCAGCACGTAGTCGATGTAGTCGGTGAGATTCTCCTTGGTGTAGGCGAACTCTCCGCCGTCCAGCATGGAGTAGAACAGCGCGGACTCAAGGTAGCTGACTCTGAGCGAGAAGCGGAAATAGTGATCCGTCAGGTGCTGCTCCTCAAGGAACTCCCGGTATCCGGCAGTCTTGCCGCCGAAGGACTCCTGGATCATTTTGTCGATCTGGTCCTCGACGTAGTTGTCCGCCGCGTCGGATTCCAGCGGCAGCCCGCGCTCGGCGCACGCGGACAGGATGACGTAGTTCTCACGCAGGTGCTCCATGACCTCCGCCTCCAGCTCCGCACGATGTGCGTCCGCGGAAGCCGGATCATCCCAGATGCCCTCGCCGTACTTCTCCACGAGGTTGTCCTTATACAGCATGGTGACGAAGCGCAGCTCCTCGTAGGGGATCTCGTAGCCGTTGCACACGCCCACGGTGCGCTGGTTCTCACGTTCTGCCTTGGTGGAGCAGCCGGTCAGCAGGGTCAGGGCCGAAAAACACAGAAGGATCGCCAGCGCGAACGCGGCGGCTCTGCGCCGTGTATGAATCACAGAAAACATATCGGAAATTCCTTTCGTTACTCAAGGGATTTGGGGATACGGTACAGTATAGCACGATAATGTGGCAGACGTATGAACAAACGCAGGTATGGGGACGTTTTCCTTATCCGCGCGGGCCGGCATAGACGAAACGGGGACCCTCCTCGCCATAGGTTCCGGTCGGAACGTAGCCCGCCTTGGCCAGCACCCGCTGCGAGGCCGCGTTGCCGGGATCCGTCTCCGCCTCCGCTCGGCTGACCCCCGGCTGCGCCAGCGCCCACCGGGTCAGCGCGGTGACGGCCTCGGTCATGTACCCGCGGCCCTCGTATCCCGGATACGTCCCGTATCCGATCTCGACGCAGCCGTCCGGGCCGAGTCCCTTGAAGCAGAGGTCGCCCACCGCTTCGCCCGATCCTGTGAGCCGCATAGTCCACACGGCGCTGAACGCGCGCTCGTCGGGATGTGAGAGACAGCCGTCCAGCATTTCGCGGTAGGCTTGCCGGAGATCCGGGTCTGTCTCACGGTCGATCATTTCCCGCATAGCCCCGTCGGACAGCGGGAACAGTGTCAAACGTTCAGTATAGATAACGGGATCGTTCATATGTCATTCTCCTTGTTCGTCATCGCCGTTGTCTGTCTCCGGGGCGTCGTCGGCGGACGGCGGACGCAGGCTGTTCAGCGGGTTGTGCGCCATGGCCTGCTCCATGCCCTGATCGGACAGATGCGTGTATATCTGCGTGGTGTTGAGCTGCTCGTGGCCGAGGATGTCCTTGAGAACGCGGATGTCCACCTCTCCGGATTGGTACATCAGCGTCGCGGCGGTGTGGCGCAGCTTGTGGACGGACAGCCGGCGCGCGCCGAGGCCCGCCATATTGAGATACTTGTAGACCATGTGCTGGACGCCCTTATCGCTGAACCGGGTGCCCCGGTTGGAGAGGAACAGCGCCTTTTCCATATTGCGCTCGTAGTCCGGACTCAAGCGGATGGTCAGCCACGCCTCCAGCGCGGCGCGGCAGGCGTCGTTCAGGTAGATCAGGCGTTCCTTGTTTCCCTTTCCGACCACGCGGAGCGAGCGCAGGTCTGGGTTGAGGTCCGTCAGGCTGATGCCCACCAGCTCGCTGACACGCATCCCGCAGTTCAAGAACAGCGTCAGGATGGTGTAATCCCGGACGCGGTGATGCGACTCCCGATCGGAGGCCACAGTGTCCAGCAGCAGCAGCGCCTCCTCCAGAGAAAGCACCTTGGGCAGCGCCTTTTTCAACTTCGGGCTGTCGATATACGCGGTGGGATCGTCGGTCAGGTAACCGCGCTTGGCCGTCAGGAACTTGAACAGCCCGCGGATGGCGGCGAGCTTCCGGGCCTTGGCCGAGGAGTGGTTGTCGCGGTCGGAATCCGCGTACATCAGGAAATCGTATACGTCTCCCTGCGTGATCCCGCGCAGCACGTCGAGATCGACGCTCTTCACGTCCACCCTTGAAAAAGCCTCCGGGTCCTCCAGCACGGCAGGATCGTCCCTTGAGAGCAGCCAGCGGAAGAAGGTGCGCAGATCCAGAAGGTACTCCTCCACCGTGCGCTGGGAGCAGCCCTGTATCGCGGACTTATATCCGGCGTATTCCCGGATGACGGGCGCAAACTCACCCGTGCTGATCTCGTGCCTCATGAGGGCGCCTCCCTTCTCCCGGAACGTTCTCTGCAGCCGGGTGCTTTCATTATACCCTTTTCCGCGCATAAATGCAAGAGCCAAGCGCGCAATTTTGCAACAGTTCGTATTTTTTTAGTGGATAAACTGTAAACATTGGCGTTCGTTGTTGAATTGGTCACAATTTTCCGCTATAATAGATAGGTAAAAGCATCGGCGCGGCCCGCCGCGCCGCCCACGACCACAGAAAGAGGAGTCCTTGACATGAAAGCTTTTTTTGAACGGTACTCATACGACAGCGTCCGGATGCTGCTCGATCAGATAGCCATTTCCCTGTTCGGCTTCTCGCTGGCGATGGCGATCACCAAGATGGGCAACGATACCCTACTCATGATCACCAGCCTCGGCGCCATCCTGTTCTACCTTCTGTTGATCTACGCCGCCGCCAAAAAGGTCGGCGAGCACGACCGCATCACCATCGACCTTGACCGCCGCGAGTTCAAGCCGCTCACCGGCACGCTCGTCTCTCTCCTTGCCAACGCGCCCAACCTCATCCTCGCCGCTATCATCACGATCATTCGTTTCACTTCAAAGGACGGCGGCTCCGGAGTGCCGCGCGCCATTGCCCTCCTTTTGAACGGGATGTATCAGGGCCTCTTGGCCACGATACAGGTCGGCGGCACGGAGGAGAATCCCGTCTGGCTGAACAGCTGCTGGTGGGTGTTCTGGCTGCTCGTCCTCCCCGCCCTGCTCGTCTCCACGATCGGCTACATCGCCGGTGTCAAGGACTGGCACCTGACCGGGCTCTCCACACCCGAGCTGCCGGCATCCGACCGCCCCACGCGCAAGGAAAAGAAGGAAGCGCGCGAGGAAAAGAAAAATACAGGCAAGTAAAACCGTTTTTGAGGGGCTGTCGCCCGGTGCGACAGCCCCTCATTCTTATTTCTTGACGCTGTCCTCCCACTCGTTTCGCAGGAGGCTGTACATACAGGCATCCACGATGCCGCGGTTGCTGAAATCCGCCTGACGCAGCGTGCCCTCGTACCGCAGACCGCATTTTCTCATCACTCTGCCGGACGCCGGGTTCTCGGGGTCGTGCTGCGACTCGATGCGGTTGGCGCCGACCTCCCGGAACAGGTACGGTATGACGGCGGCAAACGCCTCGCTCGTGATGCCCTGCCCCCAGAAGCGGCTGCCGATGCAGTAGCCGATGTGCAGGATGCCCAGCCGCTCGTTGCTGTCCACCACGCTGATGGTGCCGATCGGCTCGCCGAGATCCTTCGGCACGATCGCCCACTGGTAGAAGTCCGGTTTTCGGCTGTCCGACACCCAGTCCCCGATCACACGCTCCGTGACCGACAAGTCCGTGTGGGTCGGCCAGCGCAGGAATTTCGTGACTTTTTCATCGGACGTCCAGTTGCGGAAGGCTGCCTCCGCGTCGCCCAGCTCGAATGCCCGCAGGATCAGGCGGGCGGTCTCGATGCGTTTTGTTCCTTTATGTGTCATGATGGTCTCCATTTCTTTGATGATACGGTGTCCCCCCGGTCACGCGTCTTCCAGAAGGATGCTCCGGATGGCGTCCATATCCTCGTCGGTGACGCCGATCTTGCGGAGGAATTTCTCGATGCAGGTCTGCATACTGTCGCCGGGCTGTCCTTCGTTGAAGAAGCCCGCCGTCATGCCCGTGATGTTGGCGATGTGGGCGGCCATTCCGGCGTTTTCGCCGTCCCCGCGCAGGGAGAACATGGTCAGGTAATGCTCGCGGCACAGGTCGACGAGCGGCACGCCGCACAGGCCGTTCAGTATCCACGCGATGGCGCCGGTGCGGTCACGGCCCAGCGAGCAATGGACGTACACGGGGTAATTCTCCCGTTTGGTGAACACCTTGACCGCGTCGCGGAGCGCGTCGAAGCTCTCGGGGCAGCTAAAGATGAGTCCGTACCACTTGATGGAGTGCAGCTCCCGCGACATGACCGCCGCGACCGCGTCCGAGGACTCGCCGCCGCCCGTGACGTCCAGCTCGGTGCGGATACCGAGGTCGCCGGTCATGACGCGCAGCTCGTCGGGCGTCATCATGCGCGGGGTCGCACCGCGAAAGACCAGCCCCTGCCGGATGCGGTGCTTCCCGTCCGCCGTCAGACGTCCGCCGATATCGCGGGTGTTGTTCGTTCCGGGGACGCGCAGCGTGCGCGGGAATTCCGCCTCCGTCGTGAAGCGGATCGGCTCGGACATGGGTGCGTCCTCCGGCGACGCGAGGGACGCGAAGTACGTCCGGCCACACAGGAGGTTGGTGATCGTGCAGGTGCCGTCGTCGGAAAGAGGGTAGGTGCGCGTCGGCACGTCGGGGCCCGTCAGGTACAGGACCGTCCCGTCCGCGACCTGCCCTGTCACGCGGGCAGTAATCTCCACGGGGTAATAGTTTTCGGCGGACCAGTCGCAGTAGGCCCCGAGCGTCTCGGGTGTGAATTCGGTGAGAGTCATGTAGCGCCGGATCGGCTCCGGGACGAGGCAGACGGATGCGCCGTTCTCAATGACCTGTCCCGCGGTGGTTGTAAGTGTGAACGTATTCTTCATATATGGTTCTCCTGCTCGTGTTCTGATGCGATCATTATACCATCCGGCGGTCTGTTTGTCAAGGAATCGGATC
The DNA here is from genome assembly GCA_024404505.1 of Clostridia bacterium. Classification (GTDB taxonomy): domain Bacteria; phylum Bacillota; class Clostridia; order Oscillospirales; family CAG-272; genus CAMEON01. Next base: position 16,227 of record JAKSPU010000023.1, on the reverse strand, counting down.
GAAATCCGGGAAATTTTGCAAAATCGGTTGACCTTTTTCCGCGTCTGTGGTATCATAAAGGCAGCCCGTCAGGGGCAGCGACTTTTGACATAAACGTAAAGGAGAAAACGATCATGAACGATACATGGGATCTGTCCGTCCTGTACACCGGCTTTGACGATCCTGCCTATGCCGCCGATCTCGCCGCGCTGGACGCCGCCATCGCCGACTTCCGTCAGCTTGCCGCCAACGCTGCCTCGATGCCCGCCGCCGCGCTGGTGCGCGCCTTCATCGGGATATATGAGCGCATGGCCGTGTATGAGGGCAAGCTGTCCATCTATGCCAATCTGCGCTTCTCCGGCAACACGTCGGACGCCGAGGCTGTCAGCATGGCCGGCCGGCTGATGGACAAGCTGAGCGCCACGGCCGCCGACGACGCGGTTCTGCGCGCTGCCATCGCCGGAGCGGAGGGGCTTGACGACGTCATCCGCGATCCTGCCATGTCCGAGTACCGCTATATGCTGGAAAGCATCCGTGACGACGCGCGCTACCTGCTCTCCGACAAGGAGGAAAACGTGCTGGCCAGGATGAACATCTCCGGCGCGGCCGCGTGGAGCGATCTGCAGTCCAGCCTGACCAGCTCCGTGACCGCTGACTATAACGGTGAAAAGATCACGCTGTCCGCCGTCCGCAACCTCGCCTACGACGCCGATCCCGCCGTCCGCCGGGCGGCGTACGACGCGGAGCTCGCCTGCTACGAGCCCATCAAGGAAGCCGTGGCGTTCGCGCTCAACAGCATCAAGCTGCAGGTCATCAACGAGTGTGCGCTGCGCGGCTACGAGTCGCCGCTGGATCAGGCGCTGAAGTCCGCGCGCATGAAGCGCACGACGCTGGACGCCCTGCTCGGGGCCATGCAGGAGTATCTGCCCTGCTTTTGGAAGTATCTGCGCGCCAAGGCGAAGTACCTCGGGTACGAGGGCGGGCTGCCGTGGTGGGAGCTGTTCGCGCCGATCGGTAAGAACGACAAGAAGTTCACGACCGCCGACGCCCGCGACTACCTGCTGAACATCTTCAAGGGCTTTGACGGCCAGCTGCACGACATGGTGAAAACGGCGTTCAACGAGGGCTGGATCGACTTCTTCCCGCGTGCCGGCAAGGTCGGCGGCGCGTTCGACTGCGGCGTCCCCGCCGTGAAGCAGAGCCGTGTGCTGACCAACTTCGACGGCTCCTTCTCCGACGTGGTCACGCTGGCGCACGAGCTGGGCCACGCGTTCCACGACCAGCAGGTCTTCTCCCATTCCCCGGTGACGCAGGACTACTCCATGCCCGTCGCGGAGACCGCCTCGACCTTCAACGAGGTGCTGGTAGTCAGCACGGCGATCAAGGAGACCGACGACAGTGACAGGGAGACCCGTCTTGCCCTGATCGAGAGTCAGCTGTCCGACGCCGCGCAGATCATCTGCGACATCTACTCCCGTTACCTTTTCGAGACGTCCGTCTTTGAAAACCGTTCGCAGGAGTTCATGAACGCGGAGCGACTGTGCGGGCTGATGACGGAGGCGCAGAAGGCCGCCTACGGCGACGGCCTCGACGAATCCACGCTGCACCCCTATATGTGGCTGTGCAAGAGCCACTACTACAGCGGCGAGCTGTCCTTCTACAACTTCCCCTACGCGTTCGGCGGTCTGTTCGCACGCGGCCTCTACGCCAAGTATGAAAAGGAAGGCTCCGCGTTCGTCCCGGTCTACAAGAAAATGCTCAACGCCACCTCCGTCACCGACGTGGAGGACTGCGCCCGCATCGCCGGCATCGACCTCGGTGATAAAGCCTTCTGGGAAGCCGGCCTTCAGTCCCTCGCCGACGAGATCGACGAGTTCTGCAAGCTCGTGGAGGCGTAAAGAACGGGGAGAACGCCAAAGGGACTTTTCTGTAGAAAAGTCCTTCTGGACTCCTCAAAAGACTTTGCAACAATAAATATGAAAAATAAAGGAGTTTGAATATGCTGAACCTGATCCCGTATCCGCAGAAGGTCGAACTGACCGGCAGGACACTGGTCTTCCCTGCCAACGCGGTGATGACCCGGGCGGCCAAGCGACCGTTCCACACGTTGAAGACCTTTGCACGCCGTATCCACAGCGTGGAATTTTCCGCGATCGCCGATAACGGCTTTACCTCCGTCCGGTTCCGGAGCAGCGCCGCGCTTGCCGCCGACGCGTACATACTGACGGTCGACGCCTCCGGCGTCACGATCGAGGCTTCCGGCGAGGCCGGCTGGCAGAACGGCGTATCCACGCTCGTGCAGCTGATGTCCCCCGTCGGCGGCAGCCGTTTCTCCGTGCCGGAGGGCGTCATCGAGGACGCGCCCGGCTGCTCGTGGCGTGCCGTCATGATCGATCTGGCCCGCGACTGGCATCCGTTCCCGTTCCTGCTCGAATATGTCGATATGTGCCGCTTCTACAAGATCCGCACGCTGCACCTGCACTTCACCGACGACCAGAGCTACACGCTGCCGTCCCGCGCCTTCCCGAAGCTGTCCACGGAGGGACGCTCCTATACCGAAAAGGAGATCCGCCGTCTTTGTGCGTATGCCCGTCTGCGCGGAGTGGAGATCATGCCCGAGATCGACGTGCCGGGCCATTGCACGTCCTTTGCACAGGCATACGGTGATATCTTCGGCACGAACGGCATCATCAGCCAATCCGAGCCCTCCATGACCTGCATGGAGGCGCTGTTCCGTGAGCTGTGCGGTCTGTTCCCGGATTCCCCCTATATCCACATCGGCGGCGACGAGGCTGCCATTGAAAAGTGGACGGATTGCCCGAAGTGCCTCGACGCCTACCGGGCGCGGGGCGTGGACGTGGACGGCATCCTTGCCGGGGAGAACGGAAAGCACAAGCTGTCCGAGATCATGTACGCGACCTTTATCAAGCGGACGGCGGACGCCGTGCTGTCCTGCGGCAAGACGCCCGTCGTCTGGGAGGGCTTCGCCGCCGAGGTCAACGGCATCATCCCGCCCGAAACCGTCGTGATGAGCTGGGAGAACTTCTATCAGGTCACACCGTCACTTCAGGCAGCGGGCTTCCGTCTGCTGAACTGCTCGTGGTCACCGCTGTACGTCGTCACGCCCGTGGTGTATTGGAAGCCGGAGGACGTGTACAACTGGAACGTATACACGTGGCGTCCCGTGCATCCCGGCTCCCCCTACGCCGGCAGCAGCCTGACCATTGAGCCGACCATGCAGGTCGAGGGCGGTCAGCTGCTCGCGTGGGGCGACCAGATCGTCGCCAAGTACGCAAACGTCACCGAGGGCGTCCGCGAGGAACAGCGGCTGGTCGAGGAACGCACGCCCGCGCTGTCCGAGAACCTCTGGCATCGGGAGAAGATATCCGACTGGACCGAGTTCTCCGCCCGCATGGCCGCTGTCGCCGCGCTGTACGAGACATTCAGGGAGCACAAATGAACCGGTCTGACGTGATCCTGCGCCCCTTGTCCCCTGCCGACCGGTCCGCGTACCTGTCTCTCTACGGGGAGGCGTTCCCTCCGGCTGAACGCAAGGCGATGACCTTCATGACGGAAGGACCGCTGTCCCCGGCTTACGACGTGCTTGTGATCGAGACGCCGATATGTCCCGTGTCGGGCATGGTCATTCTCGTGAGGCACGGGGATCTGATCCTGCTTGACTACTTCGCCGTATCCCCTGCCCTGCGGGGCATGGGGATCGGCCGTGCGGCGCTGCCGCTGATCCGGGACTTTTGCCGGGAGAGGCATCCCGGCCTGCACCTGTTCCTTGAGATCGAGGTACCCGCAAAAGACTGTCCGAATCCCGTGCAGCGGGTGCGGCGCAAGGCCTTCTACCTGTCGTGCGGTCTGACGGAGACCGGTCTGCGTGCGCACGTCTACGGCTCCGACATGGAGCTGCTCGCCTATCCGGAGGACGCGCCCTATGTGACGCTGTCCGGCTATGCCGGGCTCCTCACGGCATCTTTCCCGGCGGACATGGTGCCGTCCGACCTCGATCCGGCATCTCCCGATAAGGAAATACCGGGATGCCATGAAAAAAACTCTTGACAAACCGGTGAAAAAAGTCTATAATAGATGAGTCAATCCAAAAAAAGCTATGTTGAGGCATCCAATTCAACACCGCCGACGCGGAGAACGGAGTATCTACTATGTTTGAAACTGTGAAAGCCATGCTGGTCAAGGAGCTGAACGTCAGCGCCGATGCCATTAAGCCGGAGGCAGAGCTGTCTGCCGATCTCGGAATCAATTCCATCGAGCTCGCCAATCTCGTCATGCTGTGCGAGGACAAGTTCGGTGTCACCATCGAGGACGAGGACATCCACAAGTTCATCACCGTGGGTGACGTTGTCACCTTCCTTGAGGAGAACAACAAGTAAGCAGTCTGAACGGCACGCCCTCGGTATCCTTTCCGGGCGTGCCGTTTGATATTCTTGCGGACAGCCCGCTGTGCGGTGCCGTCCGGAAAGGAGTCTTATGGCCAAGATCGCATGGAAGGGCGGCGCGCTGCTCGCGCCGGTGCCGCCCGTTATGGTCACCTGCGGCAGCGGGGACAGCGCCAACATCATCACCGTGGCATGGGCTGGTCTGATCAACACCCAGCCTCCCCGCGTGTCGATTTCCGTCCGCCCGACGCGGCACTCCTACCGGCTGATCCGGGAAAGCGGCGAGTTTATCATCAATCTGACCCCGGCCTCACTGATCCGGGCTGCCGACTACTGCGGTATGTACACCGGCGCCAAGGTGGACAAGTTCAAGGAAACGGGACTTACCCGGGCAGACGCGCAGCAGGTATCCTGTCCGCTGATCGCGGAATGTCCGTTGGCTCTCGAATGCCGCGTGATCTCGGTGCAGCCGCAGGGTACGCACGACCTGTTCCTCGCGGACGTGGTGGCGGTGGACGTGGACGACTGCATTGTGGACGAGAACGGCCGTCTGCGGCTGGACAAGGCCGGACTTGCCGCGTTCGCACACGGCGAGTACTTCGAACTGGGCCGAAAAGTCGGCGTGTTCGGCTTCTCGGCAGCCAAAAAGCACGGAGGCCGGAAGCCCGGACACAATGCTAAAGGGAAATAAGTAATGGGGATACGCGGGGCTCTGCCCCATGCGTATCCCTATTTTTTATTTTAGTTTTTCCAGATGCCGCTTGATGGCGTCGAAGGAGGCGTCGCTGATGTCATGCTCCATTTTGCATGCGTCGGCTGCGGCGGTGACGGGGTCCACGCCCAGCACCTGCAGCATCTCGGACAGCACGCGGTGACGCTCATAGATCTTTTCCGCGATGCTGTGGCCCTTTTCGGTCAGGGCGATATACCCGGCGGCGTCCACGAGGATACAGCCGTCTGCCTTGAGGCGGGTCAGTGCGCGGCTGACGGACGGCTTGGAGAAGCCGATGCGCTCCACGACGTCGATGGCCCGGACGCTGTTTTTTTCTTTTCCGAGTACCAGAATGGTCTCAAGGTACATTTCTCCGGATTCCTGCACGGTCTTCCCCTCCTTTTCCTGCGGATATAAGTATTATAACACATATTTCCAAAAAATCAAGATGTCGGAAGAAATTTTATGGTGCCGCGATTTCCCCGGCACGGCTGATGCCTGTTGACAAAACAGCCGTTTCGTGATACAATGGGGGAAAGAGATATGACCGGATCGTTCCATATACACATTCCGACTCTATTCTGTAATAAAACTTCAAAAGGAGGCTTTCTTATGGCAAAGCGGATCATCACGATCAGCCGCGAATTCGGCAGCGGCGGACACAGCATCGGCCTCATGGCAGCCGAGCGGCTGGGTATTTCCTTCTACGACAATCAGATCATCACCGAGGTCGCCCGGCAGAGCGGCTTGTCCGAGGAGTTCATCCGGGAAAACGAGGAGTACGCGTCCCACTCCAACAGCTTCCTCTATCAGATCGCCATGAGCGCCGCCGGGTCCTACGGATACCCCTCCGTGTATCAGAAGCTGTACGAGGCGCAGACGCAGGTCATCGAGCAGCTTGCCGAGCGGGAGAGCTGCGTCATCATCGGACGCTGTGCCGACTACATCCTGCGCGACCGGACCGATTGTCTGCACGTTTTCATCCACGCCGACTACGAGCACAGGGCCGCCCACGTGCTGGAGAAGTACGGCGATAACGGCAAGCCGATGCAGCAGCGTCTCAAGGATAAGGACAGCCGCCGCCGCAACTACTACCGCTTCCATACCGACCGAGATTGGGGCGTATGCGCCAATTATCATCTCGCGCTGGACAGCGGCCTGCTCGGTATGGATACCTGCGTGGATCTGATCCTCGCCGCCGCACGGGTCTGACCAGCTGCGGAGTCTCTTTTCATCGGGACATCACGAAAAATTCACGCAAGAAAATACTGTTTTTCGTGATTTCCTCTTGACATTTCCGTGCCGGTGTGGTATAATCCTCCTATATTTTTCAATATACCGGCGACGCGGATGAAACGTCCGCCGAGGCCGGAAAAACCGAAACTGAAGGAGACCGAAACCATGATCAAAATTACTTTGGGCCGTATGATGGCCAAACGCCACATGACACTCCGGGAGCTGTCCCACCGGGTCGGCATCACGGAGGCGAATCTGTCCATTCTGAAGAATAATAAAGCCAAGGCGATCCGCTTCTCAACGCTGGAAGCCATCTGCAACGTACTCGACTGCCGTCCTGCTGATATCATCGACATCGAAGCCGACACCGAAAAGACCGAGAGTCAGGCCGATTGACACCGGGCCGCCCCGGAAGCCGCTTTGATTTTCACGTTTAAGGAGGTATGCTATGGATTCATTGTTCCTTGTACTCATCGTCGCGCTGTTCGTCATACTCGTCGTGATACCGCTCATCGCCGGTATCATTGCATTGGTCCATGCGATCCTGGATTCGGTCCGGACGCATAAGCTTCCTCCCGTCATCTCCATGATCTTCACGGCGATCGCGCTTATCCTCGGCATAATCTTCCTGATCGGTACTTTCCGTTACCGCCGCTCCGGAGGCATTGAAATGATGTGCATCGGGACCCTCCTCTGGCCGAACCTGCGTCTGATCCTGCTCGCAGTCGGCGTCGTATGCGGTGCTTTCGGCCTCGGATACTACATCTTCCTCTCTTATCGCAGCGATAACGTATCCGCCCGGGACAGCAAGACGTCCGGGAACGGTGAGCGTGAAAGTGAAAAGAATGAAGATGAGCAGAAGGAAGTCCGCCGCACCGTCCTCCTGTACCGGATCCTGACGATCGCAGTCTGCTCGATCCTGACCGTCATCGTTTTCGTGTACATCTTCCTTACCAATCTCGTGCTGATGGATCACGAGATAATAGAGTATAGGTCCCCCGACGGTGATCGCACCATCCTTGTCGACAATCTGACCCAGACCTCGGTCTTTATCCCCGATATGGTCGAATACGGCGGTGACGTTTATCTCCGCACATCTCCTCTGTTCGTCCGTCTGTTACAGGAAGAGGAAGGCCGGCGCAAGTACATCACCGATCTGGATCCCGAAATGATCCAGTGGTACGATGATTCCGTCATGATCCCTTACGGTCAGACATACCTGATCTTCTACTATGACGATTATACGGGGGAATGACCTCCCTGCAAAAAACGGGGCTGACGCACCAAAGTGCGTCAGCCCCGTTTTCGTCTTATCTGCACGCGCGGCTCTGTCTCATGACTTCACATTTATATTTTTATGTTTTCCGTAAATATTTTAGAAAAATCTATTGACAAATTGTGAATCGTATGGTATACTTGTTCCGTCAGCCGATCAGAGAGAGGGGAAACCCTCGAACCGCGGACCGTGCTGCCTACATTACCCACAGGGAGGATCCGTCATGTACGAAATCAACTGTCCCGATCCCCGTCCGGAGGAGGCGCCCGCCGCCCGTCCGGCATATCAATATCGCCTGTCCGATATTATTCTCGCATGGGTCTGCTGGCTGGCAGGCTTCATGCTTTGTGTCATCATCCCCATAGGCAAGTGCCTGTGGGGGGCGTTTGCCTTTGAGGTCGTGCTGTTCGTCGGAGCGCTCGTATTGGTCGGGCTGCGCAACCGCGTCTGCATCGTGCGTGCCGCCGTGCAGGCGGCGGTCAGCATCCTCTTGTCCTGTGCGTTCCTGCTGACCACCAATCAGGCCATCATCGTGTGCGTGTTCCTCTTTACGGTGGTCAGTTGGTTTTACATGGTCTTCGTTCTGTCCGGCAGCTCGGTCGAGCGCTTCCCCGGCGACAGCTTCGTCCGGGAGGCAGCCGTCTCCGTGTTTGCCACGCCGATCCATGCGCCCGGCAATATTTTCATGGCCATCTTCAGCAACCGGCGCAGTGAGGACGGTCAGCCCGGCAAGGCCCGCTTCGGCAAGGTCTTCGGGCTCGTGCTGCTCGGTTTTGCCGTCGCGATGATCCCGACGATCATCGTCGGCGTCCTTCTTTCCTACGACAAGGGCTTTTCCGATCTGCTCGGAAAGATGTTCGATCTCAAAGCCATCGGCAAGGTCATCCACCGCGTCAGCGTCGGTCTCGCCATCGCGGCTCTGCTGTTCGGTGCGCTTCTGACCTCCCTGACCAAGTCCATGGCCGAACGCCGCGCAGCCGATCCCGCCGAAGCCGGGAACGGCACCCACATCCTGCCGGTGGTCGCTGCCTGCGCTGCGTTGTTCCCTGTCCTGTTCCTGTATGTCGTGTTCTTCGTATCGCAGTGGTCGTACTATATGTCGGCCTTCACCGGCGTCCTGCCCGATGGGCTGACCTACGCCAACTATGCCCGTGAGGGCTTCTTCCAGCTCTGCACGGTCGTGGGCATCAATGCGGCACTGGCTGTGCTGGCTTCCATATTCACCCGGCGCCGCGCCTATGATCCCGAGCGTCCCGACCGTGACCGCGTGCATCCCGCTCTGCGCGTCGCGCTGACCATCCTGTCGCTGTTCACGCTGGTCCTCATCGCCACCGCGCTGTCCAAGATGATCCTGTACGTTGACACCTACGGTCTGACGCAGAAGCGCGTCTACTCCACGTGGCTGATGCTGCTGCTCGCCGCGGCCTTCATCGCCGTGCTGGTCAAGCAGGCATGGCACAAGATGAATCTCGTCTGCACACTGCTGTGCGTGTTCCTCGTGTTCTTCCTCGCGATCTCGCTCGTCAACGTGGACAGTCTGATCGTCAACTACAACGTGGACGCCTGCCTTGACGGCAACGTGCGGACGATGGAGTCGAACAAGGCCGGTGACTCAAGTGACGTGCTGTATGATGCCGGTGCGTCCGGCGTGCTGCCCGCTCTGCGCTTCATGGAGGAAACCGCCGGCTCCGATGATCCCGCGATCCTTGATATCCGGGTGAAAACCGAGAAGTATCTGCAGAAGCAGGCGGCGACCCTCTCCGGGCAGTCCTTCTGGGAGAAGAACTTCGTCAGCCTCAAGGCCGAGCACGCTCTGCGAGACGCCGCGTACATGGATCGGAATCAGGTGCCGGATAAGTAACGTGCGGGGCTCTGCCCCACACCCCGGGGACGCGTTTGCGGGGCTCTGCCCCGGACCCCGCTTAAGCCCTTCTTGAAAGAAGGGCTTAAGGATCCCAAGAACTTTATGGGCAATGAAAAAAGGAGGTTCGGTTTACGCCGAACAAGATGGGTGGGTGCCGTCATGGGCGCCCGCCTTTTTGAGATGTCCACACGGGGACCCCCTGGCCCCGCTCGGGATACGGCACATACCGATGTGCCGTATCCGTGCAGCCCCGGGGGAAAGAAGAAGTAGGGAGTGCATCTCCGCACTCCCGCGCCCGCAGACGCATTTCGCCCATGAGAACGCCATCCAACGGCGCAGAATTGTAAACAAATTGTTAAATGCCGGAAAAGATGCAAGATTCGACACATAAAATATGTTATAATATAAAGGGAGCAGTATATCAAGCCGCGCCCGACGAAAGGAATGACTGATATGAAAACAACGTCCTGTATGACCCGTTTGATCGCCGTGCTGCTTTTGTGCGCGGCTGCCGTGACCTGCCTTGCGTCCTGCGGCGCGGCGGTGACGAAGCTGCCCGGCAAGGCAAAGGTGTCCGGCATCTACAAGCAGGCGGAAAAGAATATGAATCGTGCCGATTCCATGACGATGGATATGGGCATGACCCTCTCGTGGAAGCTCAACGGAAAGGTCTGCCGGGTGACCTCCTCCGCCAAGTCCATGACCGAGACCAAGCCCGCACTGCGCACGATCACGACCACTTCCGTGTCCAGCACCGTCGCAGGACAGGCAGCGATGAGCCGCCGTTCGTCCGCCGGTTTCATGGACGGCAAGGCGTTTGTCTCGGGAGGCTACAACGGCGTATGCTCCGAGATGACGGAGAAGGAGTACCTCAACTGGCAGGCATCGCGCACGGGCGGGGATGAGATCACCACCGACATGGATCAGCTGTTGGTCGATCCCGACGCAGCGGGCGTGCGCGAGTGTACGACCGACGAGGAGACCGGCGGCTACGTCCTGACCTTCCGCGAGGTCGGCAAGAAAAACCTCAAGGTGTTCACCGCGATGACAGAGTCGCTGGAGCAGGCGCTGCCGGGCGTCACACTGTCCGATGTTGAGCTGACCGCCCGCGTGACGGACGACCTGCGCTTTGACGAGGTGAAGATCACGTTCATCTTCGAGGGTGCGGAGGAGAAGGACGAGGTCAAGTGCGACATGACGATCGGCTTCAGGGATTACAACGCGACCGAGGTGCCGGACGAGGAATTTGACCGCTACTACAAGCAGGTGGATGACATCCGCCGTCTCGACCTGATCACGGACACCTACAACGACTTTTTGAACAGCAAGGACGCCAACGTCACGCTTACCTCCACGTCGACCGTTTCGATTGCGGGACAGAACAAGAAAACAGAAGAAACCGACAAGATCCACGTCTCCCGAGGAAAGAGCGGCTTTGCCTACGAGATCGACGCGTCGGTTGGGTCTTCCGGGTACCGGTTTACCTACGCGGACGGCAAGAAGACCTCTAAGAGTCAGTATTCTTCCTCGGAGCCGACGCCGGAGGACTGTACCGAGGCGGAGGCTGTGGCCTACGTCCGCTCGCTGATCGATTCGCTCGGCTTTGACCCCTCGTTCGCGTCCGACATGAACACGATTGACGACAAGACCTTCACGGTCACGCTCCAACCTGACGCGCTCAAGACCGTCAAGGCATCACTGACATCGGGCGGTCTCAGCGTGACCAGCTCGGCGGGCGGCATCCGCGTCGAGCTCGGCGACGACGGATCCGTGAAAAAGATCGTCGTGACCTACACCTTCGGGATCGGTCTCAGCGGCTACAAGGGAACCGCCTCGATCGTCAACACCTGCGATTTTGACCCTGCGGATTGATTTTCATACGTATTTATTCTGAAAGGAAGTAAACATATGTACACAGAACAGCAAAAGCAGGCATCGAAGTATTATCAGCATTGGATGACGGCACGCATCGACCTTCTTCTGGTCTTTGTCCTCTCGGCACTGAACATCATCATGATCCCGCTGACGGACAGGTACTTCACGTTCGCAACTTACATATCCGACATCCTTCTCGGCACGTTCTGGACGATCCGCATGGAGGAAGGGGTCATGATACCTTATATCTTCGGTGCAATCCTGACCCTGATCCTGATCGCCGTATTCCTTGTCCTGTTCTTTGTATCCAAGAAGCACTGGGGCGCGATGCTGGCCGGTACGATCCTTTACGGCCTTGACACGCTGCTCCTGATCATGGATATGGTGTCGGTTTTTGTAACCGGCGAGGCGCTGGCCGGACTGAGCTTTTTGGGTATGCTGGTCTGGCACGCGTGTGGAATGTTCATTTTCATTTCCGCGCTGATCAAGTGCAGGACCGCGCCAATCAACCCCGCATTGATCCAAAAAGAAGAGGCGGAGGAAGCCGCCGCGGCAACCGGCATCGGGATTCTGTCCGTCAACGAGGACGGTACCATCTCCGAAACAACGGAGAACCTCGGCACCCGTCAGCTCACCGTCACGCGCCCGAAGAACTTTGTCGGCTGCGCGATCCCGTTCTCCATGTCCATAGACGGCGAACAGCTCTTCTTGCTCAAGAACGGCAAGTCCGAGACCCTGACCGTGACCGCGGGCGCGTGCCGGCTTGAGGGACACACCGGAAACGGCATCGCCAGCTCCGTGGATATCCCGGCAGGCACCGAAGACCTCTCCTACGAGGTCTCTATGAAGATGGGCATGTGGGCGAATGAGTTTGTGTTTACCCGCAAGTGAACGAAGAATCATATAATTTCTGCCGGAAGCCTCACCACTGCGGTGAAGTGCTTCCGGCTTTTTGTTTTGATTCTTCATAAAAATCGGTGTTTGCCCTGCGTTTTGTCCGGGGAAGGGGCATCCAAGGATCGGGGTGGGAGGGGTTTTCAATCAGAAGACAGGCTGCAAAACCCGCTCTATCACAGGTGACCCGAGGGGTCGGGGAGTGGGTCGCCGACCCGCCGGAGGCGCGAGGCGTTCCCCGCACACGACGGCGGTATGGCGGAGTGCGCGAAAACGCTCCGCTCCTTTGTGAAAGGAGCGGAGCGTTTCATATCATGTCGGATCGTTTTCGTATTTCTCAGGCAGGTACTCCACCTTGCGGTAGCCGAGCTTGTCGATCACGGCGTCCCAGCGGGCAGCCATATCGCTTTCCGGATCCTCCCACAGGACCGGACGGAAGTCCGCGTCGAGGTAGGTCTTGATCGCGGCCAGCCGGAAGTCGTCGGTCGTGAGGTATATGTACGGTACGCCGCGGGCCTCCAGCGTTTCCAGCGAGAAGGACAGCATCGCGTGTCCGATTCCCTTCCCGCGCACCTCGGGCAGTGCCGCGACCATGTGAACGTACCCCGCGCCGCCAGAGTGGACGACAGACGCGGACGTTGCTACGCGCCGCCCGTCGGGGCTGACCACAAAGAACAGATCCTTTTCGGGGCATACGTCCGGATATCGGGTGATGAGGAGGTCGAACCATTTCGGGTCGTCGTCCGGCAGGATGGCTCCCTTGTTCATGGCCAGCCAATCCAACCGCTCGGCCTCGGTGCCGGTGTAGAATTCATAACGGTATCCGGCGGGGAGGTCACGATGCGTGACGGGGCCGGAGGGACGCAGCATCTTCATCTGTCGCATGGCAATTCTCCTTTTTTATTGATTTGACCGCTTCTGGCAGCCCGCGCAGGACCGGCAGTCACCCGTACAGCGGTCATCCGTATGACCGCCGTCACGGCTTTCCCGGCTGTTACGGTTATCACAGCTGACGCAGCTGTCACCGCAGCTGCTGCATCCGCAGCACTTTCCTTTTTTCAGCCGGCTGATGATCCACACGACAGAGCCGACGGCCCAACCGGCGATCAGCACCAGCAGTACATAATCAAGTATTCCCATATCCGTTCAGATAAACAACGTGCCGATGCTGAACACGGCAAACGCGGCCAGCCATGCGACGACACATTGCATGACCACGATGCCGATAGTCGCCCACGTGGACTTCAGCTCACGCCTGAAGGTCCCGACGGCGGCTACGCACGGCGTATACAGCAGCGTAAAGATCAGGAAGCTGACGGCACTCAGCGTGCCGGACAACGACGAGAAGATCGTGGGAAGCAGCTCCCCGAGCGCCTCGGTACCTGCCGCGCCGAACAGCACGGTCAGCGTGGACACGACCGCCTCCTTAGCGGAGAAGCCGGAGATGAGCGCCGTGACCATGCGCCAATCCCCGAAGCCGAGCGGCTTGAACACGGGCGAGATCAGCTGACCGATCAGCGCAAGCAGGCTGTCGGCGCTGTCCTGCACCACGTTGAGACGGGTGTCGAAGGTCTGCAGGAACCAGATGATGACGGACGCGAGGAAGATAACGGTAAACGCGCGCTCGAGGAAGTCACGTGCTTTCTCCCACAGGAGCAGCGCCACGCTCTTCGGGGACGGCAGGCGGTAGTTGGGCAGTTCCATGACGAAGGGCACGGGCTGGCCCTTGAAAGCCGTATTCTTCATGATCAGCGCCACCAGAACGGCAAGGATGATCCCGATTACGTACAGCGAGATCATGCACAGGGCAGCGTGACCCGGGAAGAATGCGGCAGAGAACACGGCGTAGATCGGGATCTTGGCCGAGCAGCTCATGTACGGGATCAGCAGGATGGTCATCTTGCGGTCACGGTCGGAGGACACGGTCCGAGCTGACATGATGGCAGGCACCGAGCAGCCGAAGCCGATCAGCATAGGCACGAAGCTGCGGCCGGACAGACCGATCTTACGCAGCAACTTATCCATGACGAAGGCGACACGGGCCATGTAGCCGGTGTCCTCGAGGATGGACAGGAAGAAGAACAGCACGATGATGATCGGCAGGAAGGACAGCACCGAGCCGACGCCGGAGAATACGCCGTCGATGATCAGGCTGTGGACGACGGGATTGATGCCGTAAGCGGTGAGTCCGCGGTCCACGAGACCGGTGAGTGCGGAAATGCCGCGCTCCATCAGATCGGACAAGACCCGCCCGATGACGTTGAACGTCAAAAAGAACGTCAGGAACATGATGCCGAGGAACACGGGGATCGCGGTATACCTGCCGGTCAGCACCTTGTCTATGGCGACGGAACGACGGTGTTCCCTGCTCTCGCGGCATTTGACCACCGAGGCAGCCACGGTCTTTTCGATGAAGGAATACCGCATATCCGCGAGCGCGGCGTTGCGGTCGAGCTCGGTCTCGTTCTCCATCTGGACGATACAGTGCTCGATCAGCTCCAGCTCGTTCTCGTCAAGCTCCAGCTTGGCGGCGAAATCAACGTCGCCCTCGATGAGCTTGGTCGTACAGAACCGGGGCGAAAAGCCGACCTTATCGGCATGGTCCTGTATCAGGTGGACCACGGCGTGGATGCAGCGGTGTACGGGACTGTCATCGGCGCAGAAGTCGTAAACCTTGGGGCGGATGCGGTTTTTGGCGACCTGTACGGCCTGCGCGATCAGCTCGGACACGCCTTCTCCCTTGGCGGCGCTGATGGGAACCACGGGGATGCCCAGCGCTTCACTCATTTTTTCCACGTTGATCGTGCCGCCGTTGGCGCGGACCTCGTCCATCATGTTGAGGGCCAGCACGGTCGGCACCTTGAGAGTGAGCAACTGAAGGGTGAGGTACAGGTTGCGCTCTATGTTGGTGGCATCGACGATATTGATGATGCCGTCGGGATGGTTGTTGAGGATAAAGTCCCGGGTGACGATCTCCTCCTGCGTGTAGGGGCGGAGGGAATAGATACCGGGTAGGTCGACCACGGAGACGTTCTTTTCGCCCCGGATCTCACCGATCTTCTGGTCCACGGTGACGCCCGGAAAATTGCCCACGTGCTGGTTGGAGCCCGTGAGTGCGTTGAACAGGGTGGTCTTGCCGCAGTTCTGGTTGCCGACCAACGCAAAGATCATGCCTGTACCTCCTCACGGTCCTCACGGACAGTGATCTTTCTTGCGTCGTCGACGCGCAGCGTCAGCTCGTAGCCGCGGACCTGGATCTCGATCGGGTCGCCCATCGGGGCCACCTTGCGGAGCGTGACTCTCGTGCGGGGGGTGAGTCCCATGTCGAGCAGCCGACAGCGCAGGGCCCCTTCCCCGCCGACGGAGGTGATGACGGCCGAGCCGCCGATCTTCAGTTGATTCAATGTCATGCCAATCTCCTTCCGGTCCGGAAGCTCCGGACCTTCATTCAATTTCACCCGTATTGTACCACACAGCCGGAGCGTTGTCAATAGGTTTTCGGGCTTTTTGTAAAAATAGTTGTCTATGGGTAACTCAAGAAGACCGGCCGATACGGTCGGCGTAATACGGAGATACGTAGGTTTTTCGTTCACTTCTTCCTGCTTTTTCCAACTTTTGAGCTGCAGCAGGAACTAAAACGCCTCGCTTCGTTGCTGCCGGGTAACTATCAAGAAAGGAGCAAGGGGCCTGCGGCCCCTTGCATCCCCGCCGCTCCCTTCTCCCTGCACCCTCATCCGGGGATGCCGCGCCTGCGGGCGCGGAGACGTGCTCCCCGTTCCCCCGGATCTGCATGGATCGGGCAGATGCCATCTGCCCGATCCCGAGCGGGGTCAGGGGCCCCCGCGTGGGCGTTTATGAGAAAGGTGGGTACCTGTGACGGCACCCACCAATCCCGTTCGGCGTAAACCGAACTCCTGTTTATTCATTGCCCATAAAGTTCTTGGGATCCTTAAGGCATTACCGCACAATGATGACGGTACAGATGCGC
>JAKSPU010000229.1 GCA_024404505.1 Clostridia bacterium | reverse complement strand
GACGCCCCTCGTGGACACCGCTCGTGTACTTGGGGAACAGCCCCTGATCCGGAGCGTAGATGCCGAGTCCGAAGACGCGCCACTGTCCGCCGTGCGCGTGGCCCGCGACGAACAGGTCGATCGGGTAGTCACGCAGGAAGCGGTCGAAGTACTCGGGCTGATGGCACATGAGCAGCTTATAGCCGGGGACGGCGCAATAGTCCGGTATCCACGACAGATCCGGCACGCGGCCCGGGCGGAGCAGGCCGGAGCCGAGACCGCCGATGACGAGTCCGCGCCAGACGGTCCATGTCTCGTCGAGCAGGACCGCGCCCGTCATGCGGATGCGTTCCTTCCACTCGTCGTGGACGGGCAGGATCTCCTGCGGGTGCGATTCGAGGTAAGCCAGATTGATATGTCCCGCGCCCTGCTCGTGGTTGCCGAAGGAGTAGAAGGTAGGCGCAAGGGACGCACAGGCACGGAGCAGCTCAAGTCCGGGACGGTCCCCGTCCTCGTCCGCCGGGGGGGCGGTCATGCACTCGGTCAGGTCGCCGGGAGCCAGAATGACGTCCGGCTCGGCCTTCCTGACAGCCTCCAGCGTTTTCTCGTAGGGCAAATCGTGCAGGTCTGCCGCCACGGCGGCCCGGAGATGCACCCCCGGATGACGGCTTTCCAGACCGGTTTCAAAGTCGGGATCCCCGACGGGAAACTTATATCGGTTGATTCGCATGGCGTTTCTCCTTTGATCCGGACGCGCGGCGTTTTCTTCCCCGTTTGAGCAGCGCCGCGGCGGCGTGGACGAGGCACAAGCCGATCAGGCCACCGGCGCAATCGATCAGTACGTCGGTAAACCGTGGGCCGCGGCCCGAGAATATCTGATGGATCTCGTCCGAGGCGGCGTACACGACGCACACGGCGAACGGGATCACCCATTCCGGCCATTTCTTACGCTTGGTCCTCACGGGGCGGAGCAGGATCATGAGCGCGACCGCCTCGGCGGTCAGCACGGCGAATTCGGTCATGTGGGCCAGCTTGCGGACGTAATGACCGAGGATCCCGATCTTCTCCGCGCGTTCTGCTTCGGTCAGGTGCCGCCCGAACAGGATATCCACGAAAATTCCCGTCACGCGCCCGCTGCGGTCGCCGGATTCGGCTTTATTCTCAGCGGACATCAGGAAGATCATCACGAGCGTTGCGATCAGCAGGACGCCGACCGCGATCGTCAGCACCAGCCTGCGGCGCGAAAAGCGCGGCTTATGTGTCTGCGGCGTTTTCAGCCCGCGGCGGTAGGCGAGCTGACGTTTCTGATGGATGCGTTTGGCGGCCCGGCTTCGGCTCATGTCCCGTGCGTCCTCCCTTCTTGGTATATTGTCGTATTTGCGGTATGCGGTACCGGAAAAGACGTCACTCCACGGGAGCGATCGTCTTGCGGCAGTTTTCGCACAGCTTGACCTTCCCCGCCGTCAGCGCGTCGGTCACGCTGCCCTCCAGCACCTCCGACGCACGCGCCAGATGATAACATTCACGGTCGGTATGGACGACGCTGCCGGA
>JAKSPU010000228.1 GCA_024404505.1 Clostridia bacterium | reverse complement strand
GGCTCCGGCTTCTGGATCTACCGCGGCATGGGCGCACGCCTCGAGTGGGCGCTGCTCAACTACTTCATGGACTGCCATCTTGCCGACGGCTACGAGATGATCCTGCCGCCCCATATGCTGGAGTACGAGTGCGGTCTGACCGCCGGACAGTTCCCCAAGTTCGCGGACGAGGTCTACAAGATCGAGAATCCCACCGACGAGAGAGTGCATTATATGCTGCCCACCGCCGAGGCTGCGCTGGCATCCCTGTACCGCAACGAGATCCTGACCGAGGCTGATCTGCCCAAGAAGCTGTTCAGCTATACGCCCTGCTTCCGCCGCGAGGCCGGCTCCTACCGGTCTGACGAGAGAGGCATGGTCCGCGGTCACCAGTTCAACAAGGTCGAGATGTTCCAGTACACGCTGCCCGAGAAGAGCGACGAGGCGTTCGACGAGCTGGTCATGAAGGCCGAGAATCTGGTCAAGGGCCTTGGCTTCCACTTCCGCACGGTCAAGCTGGCCGCCGAGGACTGCTCCGCGTCCATGGCACGCACCTACGATATCGAGATCAATATCCCGTCCATGAACGGATACAAGGAGGTCTCCTCTGTGTCCAACGCGCGTGACTATCAGGCACGCCGCGGCATGATCCGCGTCAAGAGAGCGTCCGGCAAGGTCGAGTACGTCCACACGCTGAACGGCTCCGGTCTGGCTACCAGCCGCATCCTGCCCGCGCTCGTCGAGCAGAACCAGAACGCTGACGGCTCCGTCAACGTCCCCGACGTGCTGCGCAAGTACATCGGCGTGGACGTTATCCGCAAGGACTGAAAAATCAACAGGGAGAGAGAATAACGCATCGGGAAAGGAGTATACATGATCCGTCCGATTATCCGATTGTCAGAAACCGATCCGACGCTCTGGGAAGAGCTGGGGGCTTGGTTCAAGGAATGGTTCGACAGGACCTTCTCCACAGGATATAATGATTATCAGCATATCCAGATGGGTACGGGTACCATCGTCACGTTGCGGAACATCGTGCTTGGTCTGTTCATCGGACTGATCATAGCCGCGTGCGTCGCGTTTTACGATAAAAACAGGTTGGGTGCTTTCGTCCGGAAGCTGGTCAAGGAGGAATGCCTGTCCACAGAGAAGGCCAAAACGCTCAATGAGCTCGGCTTCCTCAAGAATCCGGGCGTGCGGAACAGCCTGAAGCGCGGCAAGGTGCTGGGCAATACCGTCCACTGTGTGGAAAAGGAACAGTATCAGGCCGAGGTCGAAGCGGCGCGTCAGGCGTATATAGAAAAGACGGGCTCCGAGGACGGCTTCGGGATGCCGGACTACAAAATGGATCTGAACACGGCCCATTTCTATATCCCGGACGAGGAGCATTACGCCGCTGAGGTGCGCTTTGAAGAAAAGGGCTCCGGATGGCGTGCACTTGTGCTCGTTATCGTGCTGGCTGTGGTCGGTGCGGCGTTGGTCTGCTACCTGCTGCCCGATATGATCCAGCTGCTGGACAATATGATCGACATCCTGTCTCCCGACGATGTGGTGAATTGACCCTGAAACGAGGTAATGTATCATGATAAACGATAGACCCCTGATCGGTATTCTGGGCTCGCGTGACGGCGACAAGGATCACACGCCCTTCCGCTATCAGAACGCGGCATGGGCGGGCGGCGGCTTCGGAATCGTGCTGCCCTTTACGACCGATGAAAAGACTGCCGAGGAATACGTCAGTCTGTGCGACGGCTTCATGTTCTCCGGCGGTGTGGACGTGGATCCGAAATACTACGGTGAGGAGATACAGTTCGACTCCGTGGAGGTCGATCCGCAGCGCGACGACTTCGAGAAGCTGATGTTTGAAAAGATCTACCCGGCCGGCAAGCCGATCCTCGGCATCTGCCGCGGCATACAGTCCATCAACGTATGGATGGGTGGGTCCCTGTATCAACATATCGTCAATCACCGGCAGAAGCTCTCCGGAGACGAGCGGCCGCAGCCTTTGACTGCCGTTGAGGGCGGTATGCTCGCACGCATCGCGGGCAAGACGGACCTGCACGTCAATTCCTTCCATCACCAGAACGTGAAGGTGCTCGGCAAAGGTCTGGTCGCCGACGCGTACAGTGAGGAAGGCTACGTCGAGGCGGTCTGGCAGCCGGACTACCCGACCTTCCTGTTCGCCATCCAGTTCCACCCCGAGATCTACTTCTGGCGCGAGGACGACGACCATTCCCTGAAGATCTTCAAGGCGTTCGTAGATGCTTGCAGGTAAAGGGGGACGCGCGGGGCTCTGCCCCGGACCCCCGGGACGCGTTTGCGGGGCTCTGCCCCGGACCCC
>JAKSPU010000227.1 GCA_024404505.1 Clostridia bacterium | reverse complement strand
TCTCAAGGACTTCTTTCAAGAAGTCCTTGAGCGGGGTGTGGGGCAGCGCCCCACGCGTTCTCCGGGGTCCGGGGCAGAGCCCCGGCGCATCCCTACACTACACACCTCGAAGCGACACCGACGGTACGAACGGCAGGACGGCTTCCCGCATCCGTTCCAGCACGTCCTGCGGAGGCGCGGTGAAGGTCTCCTTGACGATCAGGTCGCCGGAATCGACGAACGACTGTATGAAGTAGCGCTTTGCTCCGGCGATCATGCGCCCGATGGCCTCAAAATCCTCCGGCTCGTGGAACTCGTTCATGACCGTGGTGCGGAACTCGTAGTCCACGCGACCCTCGAGCAGGAGAGCGATGCTTTCCCTGACGCGGGGCAGAAGGTCCGAGGAAAAGCCCGCGGTAGCCGCGTACTTCTCCGGGCTGTTCTTGATATCCATGGCCACATAGTCGACAAGACCGCGGTCGATCAGGCCGCGCAGCTTATCCGGGAAGCTGCCGTTGGTATCCAGCTTGACGAGGAAGCCCATATCCCTGACGCGGGCGATGAAATCGGCGATATCCGCCTGCAGGAGCGGCTCGCCGCCCGTGATGCAGACCCCGTCGAGCAGACCGCGGCGCTTGCCGAGGAAGGACAGTACGGCCTCGGCGGACATGGCGTCCGTCGGCTGAAGCTCGGTGACGAGCCGCGCGTTGTGGCAGAAGGGGCAGCGGAAATTGCACCCGGCCGTGAAGATCGTGCAGGCGACCCTGCCGGGAAAGTCCAGAAGCGTCATTTTCTGTAAGCCGTGGATGGTCATGGTTTTCTCCTTCCCCGCCGCGCGGGCGGCGCGCTCCGTTATCCGGTATCCGGATCATACCCGTTCATTATAACACCTCGCGCGAAAAATGTAAATTGACAGAGCATCCAAAAAAACGGCTCTTTTTTTGGCATCCGCCGCTTGACACCCGCACGTCCGTGTGCTACACTATGGGTATTCACCGTCGGCCCGCCTTCGGCGGGAGGTCCGCCGAAAGCGGACGGAAAGGATACCATGAAACTTGCCAAACGTGCCTTTCTCTCGACCGTGCCCGTGCTGACGGGCTACGTCATCCTCGGCATCGGCTTCGGCATCCTGCTTTCGGAGCAGGGCTACGGCTTCGGCTGGTCCTTTGCGATGAGCGCTCTCATCTACGCCGGCTCCATGCAGTACGTTGCGCTGGAGCTGATCCGCAGCGGGGCGTCCCTCGCGACCTTCGCGCTGACCACGCTGATGGTCAACGCGCGGCACCTGTTCTACGGCATCTCCATGATCGACAAGTACAAGGGCGTCGGCAAGTGCAAGCCGTACCTCATTTTCGGCCTGACGGACGAGACCTATTCGCTGGTCTGTGCCGATCCGCCCGCCGACGTGGTGCAGGAGAAGCGCACCGCCTACCGGCTGCTCGTCACGCTCTTCGACCATGCGTACTGGATAACCGGCTGCGTGCTGGGCTCGCTGCTCGGGACCCTTTTGCCCGAGGAGTTCACCGCCGGGCTCGATTTCGCGCTGACCGCTTTGTTCATCACGGTCTTCGTGGATCAGTGGATGAAAACCAAGCGGCATCTGCCCGCCGTCGTCGGTGCGGCGGCGTCGGTCGTCAGTCTGCTGATCTTCGGGCAGGACAGCTTCCTCATCCCCGCGATGATCCTCATCGTAGCAACGCTGCTCATCATGCCGCGTGCAAAGAAGGACCGCCCCGCCGAGGGAGGTGACAGCCGTGACTGACGTCAAGCTCATTGCCGCCGTGGCGATCATGGCCGGTGTGACGGCTTTGCTGCGTTTCCTTCCGTTCCTGATCTTCAACGGCCGCAATACGCCGAAGGTCGTCTCCTACCTCGGCGAAGTCCTTCCCTACGCCATCATGGGTATGCTCGTGGTGTACTGTCTCCGCTCCGTCAGCTTCGGTCAGCCGTCCGGCTGGCTGCCCGCGCTCCTCGCTTCCGCGGCCACGGCGGGACTCCACCTCTGGCGGAAAAACACCCTCGTCAGCATCGTCGGCGGGACAGCGGTGTATATGATACTGATAAGGTTTATTTAATGAAGAAACGCGCGGGGCTCTGCCCCGGACCCCGCTTAAGCCCTTCTTGAAAGAAGGGCTTAAGAATCCCAAGAACTTTATGGGCAATGAATAAATAAAGGGTCGGTTTATGCCGAACGAGATTGGTGGGTACCGTCATGGGCGCCCGCCTTTTTTCTACACATCCCCGCGTCCCGCAGGATGAGGGTGCAGGGAGAAGGGGACGCCTCGCGCGTCCCGGGCTCGGGGGCCTACCCCCCGACCCCCTCCCGTGCGCGGGAGGGGGAGAAGATAATATCTTTTACCGAGGAGAGGGG
>JAKSPU010000226.1 GCA_024404505.1 Clostridia bacterium | reverse complement strand
GGCAAGTGGCACATCATGGGCGGCTGGCACGTCCAGCCCGACTGCAATATGCCCTCCGGCGAGGCGTTTGCCCGTCAGATCACGGAGGGCCGCCGCTACTTCAAGGAAAAGTTCGGCGTCGAGCCGACGACGGCCATCAACTTCGACCCGTTCGGACACACGCGCGGGCTCGTCCAACTTCTGGCCAAGTCCGGTTATGACAGCTATATGTTCTGCCGTCCCGGTCAGGGTGAGTGCCCGCTGCCCGCCGAGACCTTCGAGTGGGTCGGGTACGACGGCTCGTCCGTCATCGGCACCCGCTCCGCGGGCGGCTACGGCACGGGACTCGGTCACGCGCTGGATAAGATCCGCGGCACGATGCCCGGCGTGACCGATGAGAATCCCCTCGGCTTCTGCCTCTGGGGCGTCGGCGACCACGGCGGCGGACCGTCCCGGCAGGACATCGCCGCGATCAACCGGTTCATTGACGAGGCGCGGGAGCAGGGTGTGACCGTCCTGCATTCCACCACCGAGGATTGGTTTGCGGCGGTCAGGGCGCGCGTTGCCGAAACCGGGCAGCCGCTCCCGAGGCACGAGGGCGACCTCAACAGCTGGGCGCCCGGCTGCTACACGAGTCAGGTGCAGGTCAAGCAGAAGTACCGCGCGGTCGAGAACGCGCTGTTCAAGGCGGAGAAGATCGCGGTCCATGCCGAGGCGCTCGGGCTGATGACGTACCCCGCCGCGGAGCTCGGCGAGGCGCTGTACGATATGCTGACCGTGCAGTTCCACGATATGCTGCCCGGCTCGTCCATCCAGCCGGCCGAGCTGATGATCATGCGGATGCTGGATCACGCGCTCGAGCTTTTGTCCCGCGTACAGGCGCGCGCATTCTTCGCGCTGGCCGCAGGGCAGAAGGAGGCTGTACAGGGCGAGATTCCCGTGCTGGCCTACAACCCCCATCCCTACTCTGTCGAGGGTGATTTCATGTGCGAATTCATGCTCGCCGATCAGAACTGGTCCGGCAGCTTCATGCTGCCCGTTGCGTATCAGGACGGCAAAAAGCTGCCGTCGCAGTGCGAGAAGGAATACTCCAACATCCCGCTCGACTGGCGCAAGCGCGTCGTTTTCCACGCGACGCTGCCGCCCATGTCCATGAGCCGGTTCGACTGCAAGATCGTCGCGCTGGACAAGAAGCCCGTGCCGGGTCTCGATGTGGACGCGGGGCAGGATCCCGAGGTGCTGCGCTTCACGACGCCCCGCATGACCGTTGAGATCGGCCGTCGGAACGGTCTTATCCGCCGCTGGCTGGTCGACGGCACCGACTATCTGGGTGCGGGCGCGGGTGCCGTGGACATCATGAAGGACGTCGACGACTCGTGGGGCATGACCATGCAGGCATGGCGTGAGAAGATCGGCACGTTTGCCCTGCTCTCCGATGAGGAAGGCACGCGCTTCTCCGATCTTGACGCGCCCGCGCCCTCCGTCCGCATCATCGAGGACGGTGACGTCCGCACGGTGGTGGAGGCTGTGTTCGGCTACGAGGGCTCGAACGTGGTCGTCCGCTACCTGATCTCCAAGACCATGCCGGCGCTCGACCTTGAGGTCCGGGTCATCAACCAGACCAAGCGCAAGCTGCTCAAGCTGCGTCTGCCGCAGGCCCTGCCCGATGCGTCTGCCGCGATGGAGGTTGCGTTCGGCGAGGAGCCCATGACGGATTGGGGCAAGGAGCACGTCGGGCACAAGTACCTGACCGTCACGGGCAGTGACGGGCGCCGGCTGACCGTTCTCAATCGGGGGACCTACGGTGCGTCGTTCGACGCCGGCAGCGTATACCTGACGCTTCTGCACAGCCCCGGCTACACCGCGCATCCGCTCGGCCCGGACCGCCACGTCATGCCGCTCGACCGTCACAGTGAGCATATGGAGCAGGGAGAGCGTTTGTACGCTTTCCGGCTGATCGCGGGCAAGGTGTCCGACGTCGATGCGGCGCGTGCGGCGCTGGCGTACAACGAAACGCCGACCGTGCTGAACTTCTTCCCGTCCGGCGAGGACGCAATGTCGCCGTCCCCCGCCGAGATCCCGCTCGTGATGCTCTCCGATTCCCCCGTCGTCATGACCGCGCTCAAGCGCACCGAGGACGGGCAGGACGTTCTGATCCGCCTGTTCAACCCGACGGCAGCGGGTACCATCTGTACGGTCTCTTCCCCCGCGCTCTCTCTGCATGAGACGCTGTCCTTCGGGAAATACGAGATCAGGACCTTCCGCGTCAAGGACGGCAGGCTGATCCCGTGCCGGATCGACGAGCAGGTGTAAGGAGATGCGCCGGGGCTCTGCCCCGTACCCCCGGGACGCGTTTACGGGGCTCTGCCCCGTACCCC
>JAKSPU010000225.1 GCA_024404505.1 Clostridia bacterium | reverse complement strand
CGCTTCTATTATACCAGATTTTTGGGTGTTTGTCGACTCTATTTACAGTATAACATTCCACTTCTCCCTGCTATCATATTAAAATTTCCCCCCGCCCGCCGGGCGGGGGGTCAGGGGGGTGGGGGAAAAAGGTTTAGCTGAATCTCCGGCGATGCGGAAACGCCCGGCTCCCGGCGGCAGAACGCCGGCCTTCCTCTGCTCTCCGCGTCCCGCGGGATGAGGATGCAAGGGGAAGGGGCTGCCGCAGCAGCCCCTTCCCCTTGCTGAGAAAGTAAAAAAACTCCCCCTCCCGCGCACGGGAGGGGGCCGGGGGGGGTGGGGGAAAAAGGTTTAGCCGAACCTCCGGCGACGCGGAAACGCCGGGCTTCAGCCGCAGGACGTCACTTCAGAACAGCGGTGCCAGCAGCCGCAGGATCCCCATCCAGAACTTCCGGATCAGCGGAGCCTTCCGCGGTCTGTCGGACACGAGCGCAGACACCGCAAAGGTATCCTCGAAATCCGCCCGCACGGACGAGAGAACGGGATGATCCACAAACAGGCAGGCGTTCTCGAAATGCAGCGTCAGCGAGCGGTAATCGGTGTTGACCGTGCCGATCACGGCCAGCCTGTCGTCACACAGGAAGCACTTGCTGTGGACGAAGCCGGGCGTGTAGGTGTAGACCTTCACGCCGTTGTCCAGAAGCTCCGGGAAATGGGATTCGGTCAGGCGGTATACGACCTTCTTGTCCGGGATCGCCGGAGCGACCAGACGCACGTCCACGCCGCGCCGCACCGCGAGGCACAGCGCCCGCGTCATCTCGTAGTCCACGATGACGTAGGGCGACGCGATCCAGACGTACTCGGACGCCTGATTGATGATATTCAGGTACACGTTCTCCGCAAGTATCTCGTCGTCCATCGGCGAATCGCCGTACGGCAGCACGTAGCCGGGGCAGCGGACCGCCGCAGCCTTGACCGGGTCGGGCATGAAGGCGCCATTCCCGTCACCGGACGCCCCGCCGGGCAGGACCGCGTCCCACATTTGCAGGAACAGCAGGGTCAGCCCGCGGACGCCCTCTCCCTCCATGCGGACCAGATTATCCTTCCAATCCCCGAAGCGGACGGTCTCCTTGATATACTCGTCTGCCATGTTGGCGCCGCCGGTCCAGCCGACGTGACCGTCCACCACGGTGATCTTGCGGTGGTCGCGGTGATTCATGACGACCGAGTACACGGGCTTGTAGCGGTTGAAGGCGACGCACCGGATGCCCTTCTCCTCCAGCTGACTGTTGTACTTCCGCGGCACGGAGGTGATGCTGCCGAAATCGTCGTACATCACCCGCACGTCCACGCCCGCCGCGGCCTTTTCGGTCAGGATCTCCACGACGGCATCCCACATGACGCCCGGATGAATGATGAAATATTCCATGAAAATGAATTTTTCCGCGCCCCGCAGGTCGTCGAGCAGCCGCTCCCAGCCGGCGCGGACGTCGGCATAGTAGGCGGCGTCCGTGTTCCCGTACAGCGGGAAGCCCCGGCTGCCGAGGTAACGGCATTGACCCGCGATCCGGCTGTCGGGCAGGCTGTCCGCGTCCGCGCTGCCGACGTTCAGCGGTGCCAGCCGTTTCTGACTTTCCTCCAGCGCACGGCGCAGGCTGCGTTCCGGCTTGGTGCCGCCGGACAGGAAGTACAAAAGGCCGCCCAAAAGGGGGAACGTCATGATCGGGACGATCCACGCGAGCTTGACCCACGGGTTGCCGGGGCGGTTGACGATGGCGATCGCCGCGCACAGGCTGAAGAAGCTGAAGATCAGACCGATGATCATGTAATCGGCGCTGAGGTAGTACACGATGACGAACAGCCATACAAGCTGGATCAGGATGGCAAGGCTGACCAGCGTCACACGGGAAAAGATCTTGTTCCACAATCTCATAGTGATCGGTCCTTTCTGAAAAAGCACGGGCGCATATGCCGTAAGGAGGATTCCCCGTTTTGCAGTCCGGCAGTCATTACCGGATCAGGCAGGGCATTTTGTTTCTGACTATACGTATTATAGCGTATGTTCAGGCAGTTGTCAACGGTATCGGAGGAAATGGAGTGATTTGCCGGAGCCGGGCGTTTCCGCGTCGCCGGAGGTTCGGTTAAACCTTTTTCCCCCACCCCCCTGACCCCCCGCCCGGCGGGCGGGGGGAATATTTTTTTGATAGCAGGGAGAAGGGAGCGGCACAGCCGCTCCCTTCTCCCTGCACCCTCATCCTGCGGGCGCGGGGAAAAGAGGAAAGCCGGCGGTCTGCCGCCGGAGCCGGGCGTTTCTGCATCGCCGGAGGTTTGGAATTGTCAATATATGTGCAGTCAAAAGACACCCAAAAAGTCAGGTCAACG
>JAKSPU010000224.1 GCA_024404505.1 Clostridia bacterium | reverse complement strand
GAAATGCCCGGCGAAGGTGATCGTAGTGAGGCAGGAAGAACGCCGGGGCTCTGCCCCGGACCCCGCTTAACCCCTTCTTGAAAGAAGGGGTTAAGGATCCCAAGAACTTTTCAAAAGGAGGAACACACATGAAACGTGTACGCATCCGTGCGGTTTTGCTTGCGGTGTCCCTCCTTTTTGCTGCCCTCCCGCTGTCATCCTGTGCGCGCCCGGCGCTGTACACCGCGACCTTCCTCGATACCTTCGACACGGCGCTGACCGTGCAGGCGGTGTCAGCCGACCGCGCGGAAGCCGAGAACGCGATCCGCGAGGTACACACACTCGTTCTCGAGCTGCACCGGCAGTTCGACATCTACCACGAGTGGTCCGGGGTCACGGGCCTTTGGACCGTCAACGACAGCGCCGGGGACGGGGAGCCGGTCCCGGTCAGCCGGGACGTGATCGACCTTCTGACACTCGGACGGACGGCGTACGAGCTGTCGGGGGGGATGGTCAACGTCTGTCTCGGCGCGGTGCTGTCACTGTGGCACGACGCGCGGCTCGACGGAACATATGTGCCGGATACAGGCACGCTGCAGGAGGCCGCCCGCCATACCTCGATCGACAGCCTCGTGATCGACGAGGCCGACTCGACCGTCCGCCTGACCGATCCCGGCTGCTCGCTGGACGTCGGCGCCATCGCCAAGGGGTACGTGACCGCGCGGGTGCGGGATCTGCTCGCGCCGCGTCTTGAGGACGGTCGGCTGACCGGCTTTCTGTTCGATCTCGGCGGCAACGTGCTGGCCCTCGGGACGCCTCCGGACAAGGCTGCGTGGGCGGTCGCCGTGCGGGATCCTCTGACCGGAGGGACGCTGGTGACGCATTATGTTTCGGACACGGCTGTCGTGACGAGCGGGGTGGATCAGCGTGCTTTCACGGTCGGAGGGGAGACGTATCACCATCTGATCGATCCCGGGACGTTGATGCCGGGAGACAAATGGCTGTCTGTCACGGTGTTCGTGCCGGCGGGGTACGATGTTGAATACCCCGATGAGCTGGCGTTTTCCGACGCCCTGTCGACAACCTTGTTCCTGATGACGCGGGAAGAGGGAGAAGCTCTTATGAGCCGGGTCGGGAGGGGCATCAGCGCCCTGTGGGTGCTGCCCGACGGCAGCACTGCCGTAAACTAAAAGAAAGGAGACCGCCGTGACCGAGAAAAAGAAAAAAAGCCCCTTAATCATAAGGGCCGACCTGTGGCTCATCGGCGGTGTTCTGCTGACCGCGCTGCTTTTGTGGCTGTGCCTTTCGTTTCTGATCCCAAGGGGAGCCGAAGCCGTCGTGACGGTGCAGGGCAGGGAAGTCGTCCGCCTTCCGCTCGGGACCGATACCGGGTACCGGCTGGAAACGGAGTACGGAACGCACTACATCCGCGTTTCCGACGGGGCCGTGAGCGTGGAAGCTGCGCCCTGTCCCGACAAGATCTGCGTGCATCACGCACCCGTCTCGCAGAGCGGGGAGACGATCATATGTCTGCCGTGCGGCGTCGTGGTGACGGTCGTGGGGGCGGGTGACGACGTGATGCTCCCGGGAGAGGAGGCGGCGCCGTGAAGCGTGATCCATCGAAGGTCCGCCGGACCGCTCTGCTCGGTATGCTGACGGCAGCCGCGTTCGTGCTGTCGTGGCTGGAGCTGATGATCCCGCTGCCGGTCGGTATTCCCGGCGTCAAGCTGGGGCTGTGTCATGCCGCCGTGCTGTTTGCCCTGTACCGCCTCGGATGGAAGGAGGCTGCCGCGGTGTCTGCCGTCCGCGTCGTGCTGGCGTTCCTGCTGTTCGGGAACGCGGCCTCCGCGGTTTACAGTGTCACGGGCGCCGCGGTCAGCCTGACGCTGATGATCCTCCTGAAAAAGACGGGACGCTTTACCCCGGTCGGCGTCAGCGCCGCCGGAGCCGTCGCCCACAATCTCGGTCAGCTGGCCTGCGCCGCTGTTCTGATGCGGACCGCCGCGCTCGGCTGGTATTTCCCGGTGCTGCTCGCCGCCGGCGTCGTCACCGGGACCGTGATCGGCACCCTCTCCGCGCTCCTGCTGCGGTATGTGCCGAAGAAGTAACGTGCGGGGCTCTGCCCCGCGCCCCGGGAGAGCGCATGGGGCGCTGCCCCATACCCCGCTTAAGCCCTTCTTGAAAGAAGGGCTTAAGGCATCACCGCACAATGCACGGCTGACGCCTTGACGGCACATCTGCTTGCATAAATTCCGTCATATTTTAGGGCGGCTCTAAAAATTCATCGCACGGTGAATCGGCGGAATATTTTCCGCCATTCGTCACAAAAATCCTTCGTATAGGATAAACTATACGCGCGGATTTTTGTTTAGACTGACGAAAAATCTTCTCGCCGCTCCCCGCACGCTGAATATTTAGAGACGCCCTTTACAAAAT
>JAKSPU010000223.1 GCA_024404505.1 Clostridia bacterium | reverse complement strand
GTATAAAAGTTCTTGGGATTCTTAAGCCCTTCTTTCAAGAAGGGCTTAAGCGGGGTCCGGGGCAGAGCCCCGGCGTTCCCCGGGTGCAGGGCAGAGCCCCGCAAGCGCTCCCAATGAAAAAATCTCCCTTGCCCGCTTGCTTTTTCGGGGCGGATATGGTATAATGGGGGCAGAATCACGACGGAAGGTCAGGTATACACATGAAAGCACCCAAGACGTACTTTGTCTGCACCGAATGCGGCGCTCATTCCCCGAAATGGCTGGGCAAGTGTCCCCACTGCGGCCGCTGGAACACGCTGGCCGAGGAGGTCGCCGAGCCGGAGGAGGAGGCTTCCTCTACACGGCGCACATCCCTCGCGGGCCTGTCCGGCGACAGCCACGCCACCGCCTACACCGAGCTGTCCATGCCCACCTATATGCGCTCGGAGACCGGCCTCTCCGAGCTGGACCGCGTGCTGGGTGACGGACTCGTCACCGGCTCCGTCGTGCTGCTGGCCGGTGAGCCCGGCATCGGCAAGTCCACGCTGCTCATGCAGATTTCCGACTGCCTCGGGCAGAGCCGCAAGGTGCTGTACGTCTCCGGCGAGGAATCCGGCGGACAGCTCAAGCTGCGCGCCAAACGCCTCGGCGTGTCCGGCGAGCACCTCTACATCCTGACGGAAACCAACCTCGAACATATCCTGGCCGAAACGGATCAGGTCAAGCCGGACGTCATGATCCTCGACTCCATCCAGACCATCTACTCCGACCGCATCAACTCCGCACCCGGCTCCGTGACACAGGTCCGCGAATGCGCACTGACCTTCATCAACAAGGCCAAGGCCGAGGGCATCTCCATGCTGCTGGTCGGACACGTCAACAAGGAGGGCGGCATCGCCGGCCCCAAGGTGCTGGAGCACATGGTCGACGCCGTGCTGTACTTTGAGGGCGAGCGCCAGCAGGCCTACCGCGTCATCCGCGCGGTCAAGAACCGCTACGGCTCCACGAACGAGATCGGCGTCTTCGAGATGACGGACAAGGGCCTTGCCGAAGTGGCCAATCCCTCCGAGATGCTGATGGCGGGACGTCCCCGCAACGTGTCCGGCAACTGTGCACTCTGCACGATCGAGGGCACGCGCCCCCTGATCGCGGAAATACAGGCGCTCGTCACCCCGACCGTCTTCCCGTCGCCGCGCCGGACGAGCAACGGTGTGGACTACAACCGCGTTTACCTGATCCTCGCCGTGCTTGAAAAGCGGCTCGGCCTCAAGTTCTACCAGAACGACGTATACCTCAACGTCATCGGCGGCCTGTCCATCGACGAGCCGGCGGCAGACCTCGCCATCGCGGCCTCGCTCATCTCCTCGCTGACCGACCGCGTGGTCCCGGACGACCTGATCGTCATGGGCGAGTTGGGTCTGGCCGGGGAGGTGCGGAGCATCTCCAATCTGGAGCAGCGCGTCCGTGAGGCGGCACGGCTCGGCTTCACCAAGGCGATCGTTCCCTTCCGCAACGCCGAGAAACGTCCTCTCTCCGTCGAGGGCATGAAGATCATCCCCGTCAAGTCCGTTTACGAGATCCTGCAGGAGCTGCGGGAGCAGGTATAAAGCGCAAAAACGGTCACAGCGAGCCGGACGGCTCGCTGTGACCGTTTCTTTACTGCGGTCTTCTGTCCGAGAGGAAGTCCTCGGGCGGCGGATTGACGTCTATGGCTTTTCCGGCCAGCAGCGCGTCGAAGCAGGTGTCGTCCGGGATCTCCGTATGGATGCCGTCTATGTGGATGAAACGCAGGAAGGCGTAGTTGTAGGTCGACAGGCGGCGGTCCAGCGCGTCGTTGGTATGCGCGCAGACGATGATATCGTCCGGCTCAAAGCCCGTGATGACCAGCGTGTGGTAAAAGTCTCCGTTCCTGTCCGCCAACTGGATGAAGTCGCCCTCGAACACCTCCTCGACCGGCACGTCGCGTCCGAAGGGACCGATCCCTCCGTTTTCCGCCGCGAAGTCCGGCCGGCCCGTCAGAAAGTCATAGAAATACTCAACGCCCGTCCACGAGGGGGACCGGTCTCCGACCGACAGGTAGTACCAGCCGAAGTCACGGGTGTAATCCATGGTGCAGCTGCCGGCCAGCAGCACCTGCGAGGCAAAATCGGTGCAGTCCCCTCCCTGCCCCGCAAAATCGTAGAACAGCGGATTGCGGGACAGCGCCCACCTCCGCGCGTAGATCACCGCCTTCTCCCTGTCGTAGGGCTTCGTCACGATCATCTGGTACACTCCTTTCCGTCCGGGCACACGCCGGACAGGACAGTATATGCGGGATAATCAGGGTAACGTGTGGGGCTCTGGCCGGCGTCCCGAGGATGCGATGCGGGGCTCTGCCCCGCGCCCCGCTTAAGCCCTTCTTGAAAGAAGGGCTTAAGGCATCACCGCACAATAGGGG
>JAKSPU010000222.1 GCA_024404505.1 Clostridia bacterium | reverse complement strand
CGGTCGGTATGGACGACGCTGCCGGAGGCCGTCCAATAGACGGGACCGTCCCACGCGGCGAGCGACGGATCGGGGTCCGGCAGGGTCACGGGCTCGGTCTCCGCGGTCGTGAACACGGCGGCGGATACCTCCGCCAGACGGCCCGGAGTGACGGTCTCGCCGCCCCTGAAATCATCCCGTCCCGGCACGAGATCCGCGCAGGCGGTCAGCGGCAGGCACAGGAGCAGTATCAGCCCGAGCAGCCTCGGGGTATTCAGCTTTTTCATGCGCCGCACGCCCTCCTTTCCGTCTTTTCTCTCTGATAGTACATTATAGCATGAACGAGCGTGAAAGTCAATCCGTCCCGGCGTCCGACAGACGTCAGCAGGCCCTCTTTCGCGTAAATTTCATGAAAAATTCATTTTCCCCTTGATTTTCCGCCCGGAATGTGGTAAAATAACATGGAAAATAAATCGTAAAGGACGGTTTTCAAATATGGCTCTCGTTACAACAACCGAAATGTTCAGAAAGGCGTATGCCGGTCACTATGCCATCGGCGCCTTCAACATCAACAACATGGAGATCATCCAGGCGATCACCGAGGCTGCCGCCGAGGTCAAGTCGCCCGTCATCCTGCAGGTATCCGCCGGCGCGCGCAAGTACGCCAAGCACGCCTACCTCATGGCACTCGCGCAGGCCGCCATCGCCGACAGCGGTATCGACCTTGCCCTGCACCTTGACCACGGCGCAGACTTTGACATCTGCAAGTCCTGCATCGACGGCGGCTTCTCTTCCGTCATGATCGACGGCTCCAAGCATTCCTTTGAGGACAACATCGCCCTGACCCGCAAGGTCGTTGAGTACGCACACGCACACGGCGTGGTCGTCGAGGGTGAGCTGGGCAAGCTCGCCGGCATCGAGGACGACGTCAACGTCTCCGCCGCCGACTCCTCCTACACCCGCCCCGAGGAGGTCGAGGAGTTCGTGACCCGCACCGGCGTCGACTCCCTCGCTATCGCCATCGGCACGTCCCACGGCGCGTACAAGTTTACCAAGGAGCAGTGCACCCGCAACGAGGAGGGCATCCTGCTGCCGCCTCCCCTCCGCTTCGACATTCTCGCCGAGGTAGAAAAGCGCCTGCCCGGCTTCCCCATCGTCCTGCACGGTGCTTCCTCCGTCCCGCAGGAATTCGTCAAGGAGATCAACGCCCTCGGCGGTCAGATGCCCGATGCCGTCGGTATCCCCGAGGAGCAGCTGCGTAAGGCCGCTTCCATGGCCGTCTGCAAGATCAATATCGACTCCGATATCCGTCTCGCCATGACCGCCGCCATCCGCCGCACCTTCGTCGACAAGCCCGCCGCCTTCGACCCCCGCGAGTATCTCGGTGCAGGCCGCGTTGCCGTCAAGGAAATGGTCAAGCACAAGATCGTCAACGTGCTGGGCTCCGACAACACTCTGTAATATCATCAGAACGACGGGAGGGAACTTCCTGCAGGAAGTTCCCTCCCGCCCCCTCCTTCAAGGACTTTACATCATAAATATTATGTATTTCTCCCACACATACAACACTCTGTGGCACGACGCCGGTCCGTCCGGCGTGCTGCGCCCGTCCGCGCTGCTGCGCTATATGCAGGAGACCGGAAACCGGCAGTGCCGTGCCTTCGGCTACGACCTTGACACCATGTTCCGCGAGGACCACATGGGCTTCATCCTTGCCCGGCTGCGGATGCGCGTCCTGACGCCGCTTCGTCCCTACAGGGACATCGAGGTCCGGACGTGGTGCCCGCCCTCCCGCGGCGTGACCTTCCTGCGGTGCTTTTCCATCCTGCAGGGCGGCGTGACCGCCGCTGAGGCGATATCCTATTGGGCGCTTGTCGACGCGGAAAACAAGCGCTTCTTGCGTGTGACCGAGTTCGATCGTCCGTTCCCGGACGGTGAGGCGCTGCCCGAAGACGATCTGCCGCTCATTGCGCGGCTCTCCCCTGCCATCGCTTCGGGCATGGAGCAGGTCGGCAGCCGGACCGTTGCCTTTTCCGACATCGACTTCAACCGGCACATGAACAACACCCGGTACCCGGACGTGGCCTGTGACGCGCTGCCGTCCGAGGCACTCGACGGGCGATACGTGTCCGATTTGTCCGTTTCGTTCCTCAAGGAAGCACCGCTCGGCGAGACTCTGTCGGTTTTCCGGGCGGCTGACGCAGAGGCTGCGGGACAGTGGCTCGTCCGCGGAATCCGCTCGGATGGACAGACCTGCTTTGACGCTGTGGTGAAAACGTCGGAGATGAATTGAGCAAAAGCCCGCACGATGATTGTGCGGGCTTTTGATGCGGCCGGGGCTTCTGCCCCACGCCCTGCTGCCGGAGCCGGACGGCGCGGCATCGCCGAGGCCTCAGAGCAGATCCGCGGGAACGCCTCGCGCCTCCGACGCTCGGGGGCCTACCCCCCGCCCCCCTCCCGCGCGCGGGAGGGGGAGCAATAAAGCTCTTTACGCAGGGAGAAGGGAGCGGCGCAGCCGCTCCCTTCTCCCTGCACCCTCATC
>JAKSPU010000221.1 GCA_024404505.1 Clostridia bacterium | reverse complement strand
CCCGGGATGAGGATGCAAGGGGAAGGGCTGCCGCAGCAGCCCTTCCCCTTGCTGAAAGAAGTACAAAACTCCCCCTCCCGCGAACGGGAGAGGGCAGGGGGGTGGGGGAAAAAAGTTCAGCAGAACCTCCGGCGATGCGGAAACGCCGGGTCTCCGGCGCTGCCGCGCCGCCCGGCGTCCCATGCCGTCACACCGGCTCCGACCGGATTTTCCAAAATTCCTTCACATTCCGCCGTTTCCGACATATCATGATAGTGGTCGGGGAAACCCGCCCGGCCGGCCGATACGACGCCGCCCGTCCATACCACCCATTTCAAGCTCATACGCTGGAGGTTTTTTATGAACAACTGCCTGTGCAACGCTTTCGACAACAACAACAATTGGATCTGGATCCTCGCCATCTGCCTGATCCTCTGCTGCGGCTGCAACAACTGACACGCCCCGGGGGCCGGTATCCGACCGGCTCCCTTTTTCTTTTTGCAAAACGGCTTTACAAACGGTGCGGGATATGCTATAATGGTCACAGCCGGGCTTCCCCGGCATGAATATGAAAAGTGAGGTTTGACCGATATGATCCGCCACCCGAAGGACAAGCAATTCGATCTCCCTGCCGGGTCCGTCCGGCTGTCCGGCTTTGCCGATGAAAAGATCCGTCTGATCTGCGAGTGCACCCTCAAGGTCATTGATATGCACGCGCTCGCGGACTTCTTCCGCAACACCATGGACTGGTTTGCCACGGGCGAGTTCTGGGGCAAGATCATGCGGGCCTCCTGCCTGATCTGCGGCTACACCGGCGACCCCGAGCTGCGGGCCATCGTGGACACCGCCGCCGCCGACATGATGTCCATCCAGCGCCCGGACGGCTGTCTGTCCACCGTCCCCGCCCACACCCAGCCGAACGGCACCCACGGTTCGGATATGTGGGAGCGCAAGTACGCCCTCATGGGTCTGCTCGCCTACTATGAGCTGACCGGCAGCACGGACGCGCTCGACGCCTGCGTCCGGCTGGTCCGCTTTACGAACGGTCAGGTCGGAGACGCGCCCAAAACGCCCGTCACCGATACCGGCTGGGCCTTCTTCGGCATCGAGTCGTCGTCCATCCTCGAGCCCGTCATGCGCGTCTTTCATCTGACGGGCGAGCCCGCCGCCATGGAGCTGGCATCGCACATCGTCAACTCCGGCTGCTGCCGCCGTGAGAATATTTTTGAAGCCATCCGCGCCGGAAAATCCCCGAAGGACATCGGCTGGAACGGTATTGCCAAGGAGTCCATCGCCAAGGCCTACGAGATGATGTCCTGCTTCGAGGGTCTGTGCGAGTATTACCGTGCGACCGACGACGCGCAGGCGCTCGACACCGCCGCTGCTTTCTGGGACAAGGTCTTCGACGAGGAGATCACGCTGCTCGGCTCCGGCGGCGCGGACGCGCCGTTCAACCTCGGTCCGGGCACGGGCGAGCAATGGAATTTCACGAGATCCGAGCAGACCAACCCCGACATCGACCTGATGATGGAGACCTGCGTCACGGTCTACTGGATGCGGCTCTGCCACCAGATGCTGCGGCTGACCGGCGACCCGAAGTACGCCGACCAGATGGAGATTTCCATTTACAACGCGATCTACGGTGCGCTGCGTCCGGACGGGCGCTTCTTCGAGTACTTCCCGCGCTTCAACGGTGCGCGCAACCCGAAGGTCAACTACTCCTTCAACATCAAGGGCTTTGACCTGTCCTGCTGCACCGCCAACGGCCCGACCGGGCTCGGCATGGTCCCGTACCTCGCGTTCACCGGCACGCCTGACGGTGTCGCGCTGAATCTCTACGAGACGGGTGAAGCCCGCGTCCCGTCCGGGAACGGATTCGTCGTGCTGAAAACCGAGTCCATGTACCCCCGCGTGGGCATGGTGCGGCTGAAGGTCGCGTCCGTCGAGGGGTGCATCGCGGAGCCGTTCGTCATCTCCCTGCGCGTGCCGGGATTCGCGGAGGACTTCACCGTCATGGACGCGAAGGATCCCGCGAAGTCTGTGACCGGTGTGCCGGGAACTTACGTCAGGCTGTCCGGCAATGTGACGGCCGGAGACGAGTGGCTGATCTGCTTTGACATCCCGCTCAAGCGCCACGAGGCACCGCACGGCAGCAACCGCGCGGGCGACGATTTCGCGGCGTTCACCTACGGGTCGATCCTGCTTGCGCGTGACAGCCGTGACTGCGCCGATCCGCTCGCGCCCATCCCGGACGCCCCCGCCGGCGACTACCGCATCGAGCTGCCGGAGCGTCCCGGCTTCCTCTGCGCCCGCGTCATGGTCGGGGACGAGGAGCTGACTCTCGTGGACTATATGTCCGCCGGAAGCGCGTGGGACGGCGGCACGTTCGCGTCGTGGATCCCGGTGAAAAGATAAGCAGAGTATACCGTAGTCTTCCTCAGAGGAAGGGACAGGGGGGCATTTCAAGCGTCAAAGTTCCCCCCGGAGCCTTACGGCATCACCGCACAATGCGCGGCTGACGCCTTGACGGCACATCTGCTTGCATAAA
>JAKSPU010000220.1 GCA_024404505.1 Clostridia bacterium | reverse complement strand
TACGCCGAACGAGATTGGTGGGTGCCGTCATGGGCGCCCGCCTTTTTTGAAACGCCCACGCGGGGGTTCCTGACCCCGCTCGGGATCGGGCAGATGGCATCTGCCCGATCCGTGCAGACCCTGGGGAACGCCTCACGCGTTCCGCGCTCGGGGACGTCCTCCACGCCTGCGGCGTGTCGGGGACCTACCCCCAACCCCCTCCCGCGCGCGGGAGGGGGAGTAATTAATCTTTTTACGCAGGGAGAAGGGAGCAGCTGTGCCGCTCCCTTCTCCCTGCACCCTCATCCTGCGGGGACGCGGGAAACGCGGCACTCGTCTCCGCGCCCGCAGGCGCGATTCCCCGGGATGAGGAGACCGAGGAGAGGGGGCGCCGCAGCGCCCCCTCTCCTCGGTAAAAGGCTTTGGAATCTCCCCCTCCCGCGCACGGGAGGGGGGCGGGGGGTAGGTCCCCGAGCGGGGAACCGCGAGGCGTTCCCCGCTCTCCGCGGGATGAGGGTGCAGGGAGAAGAGCCGCCCACGGGCGGCCCTTCTCCTTGCTTACAGAATAAAGATTTTCCCCCGCCCGTGGGGCGGGGGGCAGGGGGGACAGCAATTCACAAAAAGCATCCGGCGATGCGGAAACGCAGGGTCTCCGACGGCAGAGCGCCGGTTTTACTTGTTCCGGAACGCGCGGTCGTTCAGCTTGCGGAGTCTCTCGGCGACCTTTTCATAGTCCGGCTCATACAGGCGAGGACACTCCTCACCGGAGCGGTAGGCACGGACGTACTCGCACAGCCACTGATAGTACTGATCTCCGTGACCGCCCTTCATGGGCTCGATGTCGCGGCTGTACTCCTGATTGAAGTTATCCGTGAAGATCCAGCCCACACCGTCAATCTTGTACAGCTGGGCGCACCATTCGTTCCACCAGGTCACGGTCACGATCTTGGGATGGACCCTGAACGCGGTCAGCCATTCCGAGTAGAAGAAGGTACCGCCCTCGCGGCCCTGCGCGCTGGGCTGGGACATATAGTCGTGCTGTGCCGCCACGCAGACGCAGACCTGCTCGGCATTGCCGTCGGCGTCGTAGGAAATGGTCTGCGTAGTGTCATGCTCAAGGTAGGACCACTGGTTGGTCTTGACCCGTCCCTGCAGACCGTACATGGCGCGGATGGTGTACTGCTGTGCGGCGGCGGATGTCAGATCGGTGGAATCCAGATCCCACATCAGCAGGAAGGGCTTGTCGTCCCAATACACGAAGCAGTCCTTGTACAGCTCGTTGCCGTAGAAGTACTTCCATGCGGGCTCATACATCAGTTTGGAGGTGAACCACATGACAACGTAGGGGGTGCCCTGTCCCTCGGCACGCATCTCCATGATGGTGTCGAGCAGCGTCATCATCGGACCGTAGACGTAGGTGTTCCATGCGCCTGTGCCGGGGAGATAGCCCTGTCCGCAGAAGGTGTAGTCAAGGATCAGGAAATCCACGCCCGCCTTGTAGATCATCTCAAGATTGTTGCGGCAGGCCTGCTTGTCCGTCGAGCGGTAGTAGCCCTGCGCAGGCTCGCTCCAGAAGTGGAATTGGGTACCCTTATTGTGCTGACTCGAAGCGTCGCCGAAGCCGTACTCGGCCGAGAAGCCGTATTTTGCCTGCAGCTCGGCCACGTTCAGAACGGAGGTGATCGGCGCGTCGCCGTTTCCGAGGATCGCGTTGAACCACATCGTATAGCAGATACCGACCACGTCCTTCTTGTCGGTGATGTCAAGACCCAGCTCATAACCTTCGCAGGGCTCGGCGATGATGATGTCCTTTTCCTCACCGTCGATGACGGCCGTGTCGCGGCGGTAGTCGACCTTGTTCTCGTTGAAGCGGGTGGTCTCGGCCTCGGTTTCCGGCTCGGTCTCGGGCTCGGTGGGGGCCTCGGTCGGAGCGTCGGTCTCCGGCTCGGTGGGCGCGTCGGTCACGGGGGCATCGTCGGGGGCGGACGGCGCCTCGGACGGGGCTTCGGTGGGCGTTCCGCTGCCGCTGTTCGTGCAGGACACGAACGGGATCAGCATGGCGAAGCAGAGCAGGGAAGCGATCAGGCGGTGTGCGTATTTCATCTTTGTCGTTCCTTTCTTTTATTGTTTTTTGTATTGAAGTTCTTGAAGGGCCTCGGGAAACTTCTTTCAAGAAGTTTTCCGAGCGGGGTCCGGGGCAGAGCCCCGGCGCATCCTGTCGGCGCGTCCCCTTTACAGGCGGGCGCGGATCTCGTCGAGGAAGCGGGCGGAATTGACGGGGGTGACGGGCTTTCCGGCGGCTGCCGCCTTTGCTTTGGCTCCGTCCGGAACGAGCGCGGCGAGGTCCTTGGTCATGATGCCGTCGGTGATCGTCCTGACGCAGGCAGCCTCCAGCCGGTCGGCGAAGGCGCAGAGGTCGTCAAGACCGTCCAGCTCACCGCGCTTGCGGAGCGCGCCCGTCCACGCGTAGATTGTGGCCATCGGGTTGGTGGAGGTCTCCTCGCCGCGGAGGTAGCGGTAGTAGTGCTGTGTGACCGTGCCGTGCGCGGCCTCGTACTCGTATTTTCCGTCCGGCGTGACCAGCACGGAGGTCATCATGGCGAGCGAGCCGAACGCGGTGGACACCATATCGGACATGACGTCGCCGTCGTAGTTCTTGAGCGCCCAGACCATGCCGCCCTCGG
>JAKSPU010000022.1 GCA_024404505.1 Clostridia bacterium | reverse complement strand
TGAGGAGACCGAGGAGAGGGGGCGCCGCAGCGCCCCCTCTCCTCGGTAAAAGATTGTATCTTCTCCCCCTCCCGCGCACGGGAGGGGGTAGGGGGGGGGGTCCCCGAGCGCGGAACGCGCGAGGCGTCCTCAAAATCTGCACGGATCGGGCAGATGCCATCTGCCCGATCCCGAGCGGGGCCAGGGGCCACCGCGTAGGCGTTATGGTACCACCGCGCGTTGCGCGATGGTACCTAAAAAGGTGGGCGCCCATGAAGCACCCACCAATCCCGTTCGGCGTAAACCGAACTTCGGTCAATATTCCTTTTTTGAAAGTTCTTGGGATCCTTAAGCCCTTCTTTCAAGAAGGGCTTAAGCGGGGCGTGGGGCAGAGCCCCACAAGCGCATTCCGGGGTGCGGGGCAGAGTCCCGCAAGCGCATCCCGGGGTG
Organism: Clostridia bacterium; assembly: GCA_024404505.1. Classification (GTDB taxonomy): domain Bacteria; phylum Bacillota; class Clostridia; order Oscillospirales; family CAG-272; genus CAMEON01. The sequence goes on along the minus strand of JAKSPU010000022.1, from coordinate 27,982 downwards.
CGGGGCAGAGTCCCGCGTTATCATCTGTTCCCGTACATCTTATCGTAATACTCAAGGTAAGCTCCGGAGGTGACCTCGTCCATCCAATCCGTGTGCTCCAGGTACCACTTGATGGTGAGCTTGATGCCGTCCTTGAACATGGTCTTGGGCAGCCAGCCGAGCTCCGCGTGGATCTTGGAGGGGTCGATGGCGTAGCGCTGATCGTGGCCCTTGCGGTCGGTCACGTAGGTGATCAGCGACTCGGGCTTGCCCAGCTCGGACAGGATGATCTTTACGATTTCGATGTTGGCCTTTTCGTTGTGTCCGCCGATGTTGTACACCTCGCCGACACGGCCGTTCTCGAGGATCAGGAGGATCGCCTCGCAGTGATCCTCAACGTACAGCCAGTCGCGGACGTTGAGTCCCTCGCCGTACACGGGCAGCTTCTTGTCGTGGCGGGCGTTGTTGATCATGAGGGGGATCAGCTTCTCGGGGAACTGGTAGGGGCCGTAGTTGTTGGAGCAGCGGCTGATGGTCACGGGCAGACCGTAGGTGCGGTAGTAGGCAAGCGCCAGCAGATCAGCAGCAGCCTTGGAGGTGCTGTACGGGCTGGAGGTGTGGATGGGGGTGTCCTCATGGAAGAACAGGTCGGGGCGGTCGATCGGCAGGTCACCGTAGACCTCGTCGGTGCCGACCTGATGGAAGCGCTCCACGCCGTACTTGCGGCAGGCGTCCATCATGACCTGCGTGCCGAGGATGTTGGTCTCAAGGAAGATGCCGGGATTCTCGATGGAACGATCCACGTGGCTCTCGGCGGCAAAGTTGACCACGATGTCGGGCTTTTCGATCTCGAAGATCTTGAAAATGCCCTCGCGGTTGCGGATGTCTTCCTTGTAGAAGACGAAATTGGGGCTCTCCATCGCCTTGTTCAGCGTATGGATGTTGGCGGCGTACGTCAGCGCGTCCACGCACACGACGCGGTACTCGGGCCGCTTGTCGAGCAGCAGATACACGAAGTTGGAGCCGATGAAGCCGGCACCGCCGGTCACAAGGATGGTCTTTTTCATGGTCAGTTTTCTCCTTCACAGAGGCTGATAAGGTATTGGCCGTAGTCTGTCATCTTGAGTCCTTCGCCGATCGCGCGCAGCTGTGCGGTGGTGATGAAGCCGCGCCGCCATGCGATCTCCTCGATGCAGGACACGTAGAAGCCCTGCCGGTCCTGCACGGCCTCGACGAACTCGGCAGCCTTGAGCATACCCTCCGGCGTGCCGGTGTCCAGCCATGCCATGCCGCGTCCGAGCAGCGTGACGTTCAACTCACCCATTTCAAGGTAAGCGTTGTTGACGGCCGTGATCTCGATCTCGCCGCGTGCGGACGGCTTGACGTTCTTGGCGATCTCGATGACCCTGTTGTCGTAGAAGTACAGGCCGGGGACGGCGTACTTGGACTTGGGCTTTGCGGGCTTCTCCTCGATGGATACGACCTTGCGGTTGGCATCAAACTCCACGACGCCGAAGGCGCGGGGGTCCTTGACGGGGTAGCCGAAGATGGTGGCGCCCGTCGTGCGCGACATGGCCCTCTGCAGGCACCGGGTCATGTCCTGCCCGTAGAACACGTTGTCGCCGAGGATCAGGCAGACGTTGTCGTCCCCGATGAACTCCTCGCCGAGGATGAAGGCGTCGGCGAGGCCGCGCGGCGTTTCCTGCACCTTGTACTTGATCGAAATGCCGATCTGGCTGCCGTCGCCGAGGAGCTTCTCGTATACGGGAGTGTCCTCCGGCGTGGAAATGATCAGCACGTCCCGGATGCTGGCCAGCAGCAGGATGGAGAGCGGGTAGTAGATCAGGGGCTTGTCGTAGATGGGCAGCAGCTGCTTGCTGACTGCCTTCGTCATCGGGTACAGGCGCGTGCCCTTGCCGCCTGCGAGGATAATGCCTTTCATAGAATGCCTCCTTTATGTATGATCGGGTGTGTCGGTGTCCGGCGGGCCTTTGTTACCCGAGGATCACGTCGCAGATCCTGTCCACGTCCGCCGTCTCAAGACCGGCGAACAGCGGCAGACACAGCACGCGGTCGGCGATGTACGCGGCGACGGGGGTCTTGTCCGCGCCGGCGGTGGGGAAGTCCCGGTAACAGTCAAAGCTGTTGGTGATCGGATAGAAATACTTGCGCGCGGTCACGTCGACGGCCTTGAGGCGGTCGAAGATCTCGTCGCGGCTGTACCTGTACCCGTCGAATACGACGGGGAAGTAGGCGTAATTGGGCTTGACGTCCTTCTGCGGCGCACAGAGGCGGATGCCGGGCACGCCGGACAGGCGCTCGCGGTAGCGGTCCGCGGCGGTCTTGCGGCGGGCGATCTCAGCGTCGAGATGGCGCAGGTTGCAGATGCCCATGGCGGCCTGGAATTCGTTCATTTTGGCGTTGCCCGCGATGTACCGGCCCTCTTCTCCGTGCAGGCCGAAGTTCTTCATGTCGTCGAGCTTTTCGACCAGAGCGTCGTCCGCGTAGCAGACCGCGCCGCCCTCGATCGTGTTGAAGACCTTGGTCGCGTGGAAGGAGAACATGGAGGCGTCGCCGAAGCAGGCGGAGGACACGCCCTTGTACTCCACGGCAAAGGCGTGAGCGGCGTCGTAGAATACCCTGAGGCCGTGCCGCTTGGCGATGGTATCGATGGTCTCCACGTCGCAGAGGTTGCCGTATACGTGGACGGGCATGATCGCGACGGTCTTGTCGGTGATCAGCGCCTCGAGCTTGTCCGTGTCGATGGTGTAGTCACGGTCGTTGACGTCGCAGAAGACGGGGACGAGGCCGTTCCGGGTGATGGCGTGCGTCGTGGACACGAACGTGAAGGGCGTGGTGATGACCTCGCTGCCCTTGGGAAAGTCGTAGGCGGCGAGCATATTTTCCAGCGCCAGATGGCCGTTGGTGTACAGCGTGACGTGCGGGCAGTTCAGGTACGCCTCAAGGTCAGCCTGCAGCTGACGGTGCTTGACGCCCTGATTGGTCAGCCAATGGCTGTCCCAGAGGTCCTTGATCTCTTCGGTGTATTCCTCGAAGGACGGCATCGAGGAACGGGTGACATTGATCATAACGGTGCCTTTCTTACTGATGGACTTTTTCTCCGAACGTATCGGGATGTGCGGGGTCAAACGGCTCATTGGCCCACATGACGGTCACGAGATCCTGCGTGTCGGACAGATTGATGATGTTGTGGGTGTACCCGGGCAGCATATGGATGGCTTGAATGTTGTCGCCGCTGACCTCAAAGCGCATGACCTCGTCGGAGCCGATCCGGCGCTCCTCGATCAGCCCGTGACCGGAAACGACGATAAAGAATTCCCACTTGGAGTTGTGCCAGTGCTCGCCCTTGGTGATGCCCGGCTTTGAGATGTTCACGCTGAACTGCCCGCAGGACGCGGTCTTCAGAAGCTCGGTGAAGCTGCCGCGCGCGTCGCGGTTCATTTTCAGCGGGAAGATCGTTTTCTCCGCGGGGAGGTAGGAGAGGTAGGTCGAGTACAGCTTCTTGGCGAAGCTGCCGTTCGGGATCTCCGGCATCATCAGCGTTGCGGGCTGTGCCCTGAAGGACTCCAGCAGCGACACGATCTCGCCGAGCGTGACGCGGTGCGTGGTCGGGACGGCGCAGTAGCGTCCGCCCTCGGTCGGAACGGCGCGCAGACCGTCGAACTCGCAGTGATGTTCCCGACCCTCCAGGGCGTCGAACATCTCCTCGACCAGATCGTCGATGTAGAGCAGCTCCAGCTCGACGGCAGGGTCGGTGACCGTGATCGGCAGATCGTGGGCGATGTTATGGCAGAAGGTGGCCACGGCGCTGTTGTAGTTGGGGCGGCACCACTTGCCGAACAGGTTGGGGAAGCGGTAGACCAACACCTTGGCGCCGGCCTTCCGGGCATATTCAAAGAACAGCTCCTCCCCGGCCAGCTTGGACTTGCCGTAGTCGGACTGCCCGTAGCGCCCGATCAGCGTCGCCTGAATGGAGGAGGACAGCATCACGGGGCAGGTGTTGCCGTGCGCCTTGAGCGTGTCCAGCAGCGTGGACGCAAAGCCGAAATTGCCGGCCATGAACTCGCTGTTGTCCTTCGGGCGGTTGACGCCCGCCAGATTGAACACAAAGTCGGCCTTCGCGCAATACTCGTCCAGCAGCGCCGGATCGGTGTCCACGTCGTACTCGAAGATCTCGCCGATCTGTATATTCGGGCGGGTGCGGTTCTTGTTTTCTTTGATGTTTTTCAGGTTGGCGACAAGGTTGCGGCCGACGAAACCTTGAGAGCCGGTGATGAGGATGTTCATGATTTACACCTTTTTAACGCTGTTCAATAGTACGAAGCATCGAAAGAAGATCATCCATATCAACATTGTATTTGAAAGAGTTATTTGTAATGCTTGAATCTGTTCCTCCTTTGTGATGAAGGATCCCATTATGAGGAAAACTCATGTAATCACCATAACACTCTGTCAAATACATGTGGCAATCGTGTGGAACGGAAAGGGAGTATCCTTCAAAACTAAGCCGAGTTAACGGAAAAATCACATCATTATCAAAAACCGTTCCGTCGGCGGCAAACTCGGGATTATGATACCAAATGGGGTTGACGGTTGTATACTTGCCGATTACCTGTTCTTTCTTTTGGGATAACAGTATCGGAGAAATACTCTTTTTGTTACATTTCTTTTTATAATACCTTCGATACTGTTTTGCTTTTAATCTCAAAGCATCATGGCTTGATACAGCGTCTGAAGGTACGTTATCTATGGGAAAAATATCCATGATAGCGCCAGCTTTCCATATTGATAGTGCAATCCGTCTCTCGTTTCCATTATGAATCTCAATTATAGTATTCTTTAAGTCATTGTAAAGAATATCAAACGCACGATCATAATCTGCACGAGGCATAGCTACATCCAAATCGTCATCCCAAGGAATAAAGCCTTTATGCCTATACGCCCCGAGAAGAGTACCATAATCTAACCAGTATGTTAAACCATGCTTTTCGCAAATACTGTCAAAAATTCTCAAAAGTTCTGCATCAACAAGTTGTGCTTTACGTAATACACCTGTTGCCGGAGGAAAGGACGTGATGTCAAAATATGAGTTCAAGAAATAATGTATTGTGGAAATCTCTTCTTCAATACTGCCATATCCCATCATTTTGCGCACGCGGGGTTGGATATATTTAACACGTACTTTTTCCAAAATATTGCTTTTTTTCATAAAATCCTCTCAAATCTTCCTCCACACCATCTTATTGACCACCCCGACGTACGACTGGATGATCTTGACGACCTTGGACGACACGTTTTCTTCGACGTAATCCGGCACGGGGATGCCGTAGTCGCCGGCGCGGTTCATTTCCACGGCGGTGTCGACCGATTGAAGCAGGCCCTTCTCGTCGATGCCGGAGAGGATGAAGCAGGCCTTATCCAGCGCCTCGGGGCGCTCTGTGGAGGTGCGGATGCAGACGGCCGGGAACGGATGCCCGACGGACGTGAAGAAGCTGGACTCCTCCGGCAGCGTGCCGGAGTCGGACACGACGCAGAAGGCGTTCATCTGCAGGCAGTTATAGTCGTGGAAGCCGAGCGGCTCGTGGCGGATGACGCGGCTGTCGAGCGCAAAGCCGGACGCTTCCAGACGCTTGCGGGAGCGGGGATGGCAGGAGTACAGAATGGGCATATCGTACTTCTCGGCCATTTTATTGATCGCGGTGAAGAGGCTCGTGAAGTTCTGCTCGGTGTCGATGTTCTCCTCGCGGTGGGCGGAGAGCAGGATGTAACGGCCCTTCTCAAGCCCGAGGCGGGCGTGGATGTCGGACGCCTCGATTTCGGCGAGGTTATTGTGAAGCACCTCGGCCATCGGGGAACCGGTCACGTAGGTGCGCTCCTTCGGAAGCCCGCAGTCGGCGAGGTACCGGCGGGCGTGCTCGGAGTACGCCATATTGACGTCGGAAATGATGTCCACGATACGGCGGTTGGTCTCCTCGGGCAGGCATTCGTCCTTGCAGCGGTTGCCGGCTTCCATATGGAAGATCGGGATGTGCAGCCGCTTGGCGCCGATGACGGACAGGCAGGAGTTGGTGTCGCCCAGCACCAGCACGGCGTCGGGCTTGATCTCGGCCATCAGCTTGTAGGACTTGGCGATGATGTTGCCGCAGGTCTCGCCGAGGTCGGCACCGACGGCATCAAGGTACACCTCGGGATCGGCGAGCTTCAGGTCCCTGAAGAACACCCCGTTGAGGTTATAGTCGTAATTCTGGCCCGTATGGGCGAGGATCGTGTCAAAGTAGACGCGGCACTTGTTGATGACGGCACTCAAGCGGATGATCTCGGGGCGGGTACCCACGATGATCAGCAGCTTGAGCTTGCCGTTCTCTTTCCATTGAACGTTTTCAAACATGGGAAAACTCCTGTTACTGTTTTTTCCAATAGCATCCGTTTTCTATTTTTTCAAATCCGGCCGGAGTCTCGGATTCTGACGGATATACCCAGGCGTCATTATACATACTGCCATATTTATTATCCCAGCGGCTTCCCTTGATGCCGAACAGAGTCTGTAAACAACCGCCCATGTGGATTGCGACTTTCCCCATCCTCTTGATACGGGAGGCAAGCTGGAATCCGTATGCACCGCAGCCGATCAAGGCTATATCAAATTCCCTTTTTGCGGCTTCGTCCGTCATATAATCGAGTGCGTCAAACCATGTATCAAACCGTGTATCGACAGAGTCCGCAATGGTTTGTACTGCTTTGATACATTGGAGATCAAATTGCGGCAGCGCGTTGGTTCCGGGATAAATCTCGGCGCGATGGAACTGATACTGGGATTGTATCGTATCGGTAAACGGATGGATCACCAATACACGTTTTCCTTCCAATGCCCATGCCCAACCTTTTGATGCAGATGCAAGGCCTCCGGCGGGCATCAATTGAGCGGATCGGCAGAAGGTGCGGTAAATCCATTCTTCTCCGAGAAAATCCATGCAGCCCAAAAGATCGAGATCGGCGCAAGCGTTTGTTTCCTCCTCGGACCACCGATCCAGCAAGTCGGGATCATCCGGGAAAAAGCCGGCATTGCTGCACATGATCTGCCGGATCTTTTCTTCATCTCCGGTGTTCAGGCAGCGCAGCTTTTTCCGCCAATAATGGTATAACTCTGCGCCTTCCGATGTACCAAACCTTGCAGCCATGAAAGGCTTTTGCTCTTGAATTGCCCGGACCAATACAGCCCGGCCTTCTTCGGTGGACAGAATGGGCGTTGCTCCGTAGTGGGAAGCGTGCGCTTTGCTTTTCAAAGGCGGGATATGCCGCAGAACCTGTAAATATCTGGCACGGACGGAGCATTTCCTCAGAAGACTTTTCCGGGGCTGAATTTCAGTATTTGTTATACTCATATATATCTATAATCCTCCTGCTTGGGTATATAGGATTAGTTTCCGCTATTGAGCCGCTCCCGGATATACGCAAGGGCGGCGATCTTGGCCTTGGTTTCTTCGACGGTCAGCAGCTTCGTGTTGTTGGAGTTGAATTCGGTCAGCGGGTTGCGGTCCTCGTCGCCGTTGGTGAAATACTTATCGTAGTTCAGACCGCGCTTGTCCGCCGGGACGCGGTAGAAGTTGCCCATGTCGATCGCGTGGGCGCACTCTTCATTGGTCAGCAGCGTTTCGTACATCTTCTCGCCGTGGCGGATGCCGATGACCTTGATGTCGTCCTTGCTGCCGCCGAACAGCTCGCAGACAGCCTCGGCCTGCGTCCCGATGGTGCAGGCGGGCGCCTTCTGGACCAGGATATCGCCGTTCTCACCGTGCTCAAACGCGAACAGGACGAGATCGACGGCCTCGTCGAGAGACATGATGAAGCGGGTCATGGAAGGATCGGTCAGCGTGATGGGGCTGCCGGCACGGATCTGGTCGATCCACAGCGGGATGACGGAGCCGCGGGAGCACATGACGTTGCCGTACCGCGTGCAGCAGATCCGGGTCTTGCCGGAGCTGCGGGACTTGGCCACGGCGACCTTTTCCTCCATTGCCTTGGAGGTACCCATGGCGTTGACGGGGTAGGCGGCCTTATCGGTGGACAGGCAGATCACGCATTCGACGCCCTCCTCGATGGCGGCGGTCAGCACGTTGTCGGTGCCGATGATGTTGGTCCGCACGGCCTCCATCGGGAAGAACTCGCAGGAGGGGACCTGCTTCAGCGCGGCGGCGTGGAATATGTAATCGACGCCGTGCATGGCGTCCTTACAGGATTGCAGTGAGCGCACGTCACCGATATAAAACCGGATCTTGTTATAGAAATCAGGATACTTGGCCTGATACTCGTGGCGCATATCGTCCTGCTTCTTCTCGTCGCGGGAGAAGATGCGGATCTCGCCGATATCGGAGGTGATGAAGCGGTTGAGAACGGCGTTGCCGAAGGAACCGGTGCCGCCGGTGATCATGAGGCATTTTCCATTGAAAAGTGACATTTCCTGACTCCTTTTATCCTATAGATAAAACGATTGAATATACTTATACGGATACAGTATACCACGAAACGGCGCGGCAGTCAAGTCTATTTCTATATATTCATGGGAAAACAGCGCAAAATGGCTTGCTTTGAGGGACGAGGCGGGGGCTGCCGGCTTTATCCTGCGGGGGCAGGGAACGTCTCGCGTTTTACTACTGTGATCGGAAACCTAATTCCCGGCACCCTGCCGTCGGAAGACGGGCGTTTCCGCATCGCCGGAAGTTCTGACAGACCTTTTTCCCCCACCCCCCTGACCCCCCGCCCGGCGGGCGGGGGGAATACCTTATTTATAGCAGGGAGAAGGGAGCGGCGCAGCCGCTCCCTTCTCCCTGCACCCTCATCCTGCGGGACGCGCGTCCCCCCCGTTCCCCGGACTGCACATCAGAGCGGGGATAGGGGCCCCCGCGACTGCGTTTCAAAAAAGGCGGGCGCCCATGACGGCACCCACCTATCCCGTTCGGCGTAAACCGAACCTCGGTTATTCTTTACCCTGTATAAAAGTTCTTGGGATCCTTAAGGGCTTCTTTCAAGAAGCCCTTAAGCGGGGTGTGGGGCAGAGCCCCACGGCTCCGGTTGGCAGGGTGTGGGGCAGAGCCCCACGGCTCCGGCGACGACAAACACCAATTATTATGAAGAACCTTTTTGTATTGCTTTACAGCTTGACCGTGCGCTTGTATCTCGGCAGGAGGCGCAGCGAGCGGAAGGCGGTCTTTCCGGGATCGCCCTCCACCGGCTTGAAGGTGATGCCGTCGAAGAACATGGCGGAGCCGCCGCTCACGCGGGGCAGCAGGCGGATGCACAGGCCGTCCGGTCCCTGCCCGTATTTGAGGAGGTGACGGACGCTGACCTGCCACGTCCGGCCATCGTTGTAGTGGTCGGCGCACAGCAGGCCGTCCGAGAAGATGCGGGCGATGTCGCCGTCAAAGTCCAGCTCAAGGATGACGTCGTCAAGACCGTGCAGCGCGGCGGGTTCGATTCCGACTGTCGCCCACGTGTCGTTCAGTACGTTCACGTCGGCGGCCACGGGCTTGACGGACGCGCGGCGGGTCACGGTGCGCCATGCGCCGTCCCAGATTTTCACGCTCATGCGCGTGTCGAAGGAGGTCAGCGTCAGCACGCCGTCCTCGTACACGAAATCGTCCGGAGACGAGGCCAGCACCTGCCGCCCGCCGGGCAGCGTGATTTTTTCCGTGTGCAGCACGGTCTCACCGTCCAGCGTCAGCACGCGCACGCCACCGACGGAGAAGACGGCATCCGGGGCCGCCGTGACGAGCAGACTACCGTCCGACAGCGCGGACACGACCGTCCCCGCCGCGCCGGACATCTCCGTGCCCGCCGGGAAGATATACTGCGCGGGATTCTTCCGCGTCGCGCGGAAGACGTACGTCACGCCGTCCTCGTTGTCGAGGCGGCAGAAGGGGATGGCCAGCGCCTGCGTCAGCACCGCCTGCCCGACGCGCATACCGTAGGGCAGCACCAGCATCTCGTCCGGGGCGAGGGTCAGACCGTCCGGCAGAGCCTCCGGGTCGGGCAGCGTGACGCGGCCGCCGGGAGTGTCCAGCGTGACGGTCACACCCGTCCGCTCGGGCAGTGCCAGCTTGTCCTGGAAGTTGTTGAGGAACAGGAATCCGCGCGGGCTGTCGGTGTCATCATCCGACACACGGGTCATGAAGCGCAGCCGCTCCGTGTCCTCGGGGCGCACCATGTCCTTTACCCAGACCGGCTTGGTCGTCACAAGGTCGGCGGCAAAGTCACGGCCGAAGGTCAGCCAAGGACGCAGGTGGCGGTAAGTGTCGTTGACAAGGCCGAACTCGCCCACCGGGGCGAAGAAATCGTAGGAAATCAGGTTCATCTGCAGATACTTCATATCCGACACGAAGAACCGCTCCCGCGTGACGGGGTTGGAGCCGCCCGCGTACATATAGAAGCCGCAGGCGTTGCTGCCCTCCGCCATGGAGGTGAATTCCACCACTTCCGCGCCCTCCGCCGGGACGTGAGGCCGCCACGGCGCGTGGACGTCCACGCCCGTGCCCAGCTCACAGGTGGTATAGGGCGTCGCATAATCGCGCGGCGCGGTGGCAAAGCAGGAGCCATAGGTGGGGCCGCCCTGACCGAGGAAGGTGTACGCCCCCATCGTACCGATAAACTCACCCGCGGGAACGGGCGCGCCGCCCCACGAGGTCGCCGTCCAGAACGGCACATCGAAGCCCGCCTCGCGGGCCAGCCGCTTGAGGTGCATCATATGCGCCTCGCCGTCCGCGCCGCCCTCACCGGTGCGCACCAGCTCGGAGCCGCCGAAGGGGTAGAAGCCGCTCCACAGCGCGGGCGCGTGACCGAACTCGTTTTCCAGCTGCAGACCGACGATAGGACCGCCGTCCTTCCAGTACAGTCCCGCGAGCTGCTCCCCGAGCTTCTGATACAGCCGTCCGACCAGCGCAAGGTAGCCGGGGTCGTTGCTCCGCTCCTTCACGGGCATACCGTACAGCCACGACGGCAGACCGCCGTGCGCCATCTCGGAGTTGCAGAACGGCCCGATGCGCGGGACGCAGTACAGACCGTGCTTGGCGCACAGCTGCACGAAGCGGCGGATGTCGTTCCGCCCGGTGAAGTCGAATACGCCGGGCGCGGGCTCGACGCATATCCAGAAAATATAGAAGGAAACCGTGTTGATGCCGCCGTTCTTCGCCTTGACCAGCACGTCCTCCCAGAAGGCGGGGTCGATGCGCATGGGATGAATCTCGCCCATAGCGGGATAGACGGGCTTGCCGTCCAGTGTGTAGAAGAAATTGTTGCAGGCCAGCACACGCCCGTCGGGAGCGGCACCGGAGAACAGCACCTTGTCGTCAACGTGCTGCAAAGGGCTGCGGGCGTCGAGGTATTCATTCATAGTTGTCAACTTCCTTTCAGATACAGATAAAAGGCGGGGTCTCTCTGTACGGCTGGGGCGGCGCATACAGGGGAGGATCCCGCCGGGTTATGGGTGCGGACAGCCGTCAAGGCGTCAGACGGTTGGGACCGCGGAACAGGAACTGCACTTCCTTGATGGACAGGCCGAGGAAGAGCATGGTCAGACGGTCGACGCCGAGGCCGAAGCCGCCGTGAGGCGGGCAGCCGTAGCGGAAGAACTGCAGGTAGAAGGAGACGTCGTTGCCGAGGCCCTTCTCCTCAGCCTGCTTCTTCAGCACGTCGTAACGATGCTCGCGGATAGCACCGGTCGTGATCTCGCAGCCGCGCCAGATCAGGTCGTAGCCCATCGGCACACCGCGCTCGTCTCTCATGTGGTAGAAGGCACGCTCCTTCGCGTCGTAGTCGGTCACGAACAGGAACTCGCTGCCGTACTTCTCCATTGCGAACTTCGCGCACAGATGCTCGGCGTCGGTCGTCAGGTCGCCCTTGCACTCGTCCGGCACCGTGTAGCCGTAGCGGGCCTCCAGCTCGGCGTACAGATCGGCCAGCCTGATGCGCGGGAAGGGAACGGTCGGCACGATGACAGCCTTGTCCTCACCGAAGAGGCGCTTGATGTCCTCACCGTGCTTGGCGGCGACCTTCTCGAAGGCGTACGCCAGCAGCGTCTCCTCCATGTGCATGACCTCCTCGCAGGAGGTGCAGTAGGAGAACTCAAGGTCAAAGCCCGTGAACTCGGTCGCGTGCTTGTTGGTGTAGCTCTTCTCGGCGCGGAACACGGGACCTGTCTCAAAGATGCGGTCGAGACCGGAGGCCATGGCCATCTGCTTGTAGAACTGCGGGGACTGCGCGAGATACGCCTTGCCGTCGAAGTACTTGACCTCGAACACCTCGGAGCCGGACTCGGAAGCGGCACCGATCAGCTTGGGCGTGTGGATCTCCACGAAGTCACGCTGGAGCAGGAACTCTCTCATGGAGCCGACCAGCGTCGTCTGCAGCTTGATCATCAGCTGGTTCTGCTCTCTGCGCAGGTCGATCCAGCGGTAGTCCATGCGGGAGTCGATCTCGGAGTCGTCCTTGATCGGCAGTGCGTCGGCGATGGACTCGATCTTCAGCGTGTCGGGCAGCATCTCCATACCGCCCATCTTGACGTACTCGTTGGCCACCACGGGACCCTCGACAGTCACGACGGAATCCAGCGTCAGCCGGTCAACGAGAGCAGCCAGCTCGGGGTTGGGCTCCTTCTCGATCGTCACCTGCAGCTTGCCGGAGATGTCCTTGATGACGAGAAACGCCATCTTCTTCTTGTTCCGCAGATTCTCGACGAAGCCGGAAATGCGGACGCGCTCGCCGGCCTTCACGTCGGCAATATACGTTCTGTTCATGGTTTCAATATCCTTTCAGATAATTTTTGCATTAAGATCTTTTGAAGGAGTCCATCCTTCGCTGTGTAAAACACAGCGAAGGCGGAGAACTTTTCTTCAGAAAAGTTCTCTTTGGCGCATCCCTCGCATCCCCCGCTCCTTACAGCGGCTGACCGTCGGCGTCGAACAGGGGGAGCTTTTCGAGGTAGATGAGGTCGGGGCGCTCCTGTGCGTCGCCCTCGGCGAGGATCGCGCAGCGGCCGCAGACGATGCCGCCGGCAGCCTCGACGAGCGTCTCAAGGGACTTGAGGGACTCGCCGGTGGAGATCACGTCGTCGACGACGAGGATGCGCTTGCCCTTCATCAGCGCGGCGTCGTAGCCGTCGAGGTACAGGTGCTGCTCCTTGGCGGTCGTGATGGAGTGAACGGCCACGTCGAGGATGTCACGCATATACAGCTTCGGACCCTTGCGTGCCAGCATATACTTCTGATTGCCGGCCAGACGCGCCATCTCGTGCGCCAGCGGAATACCCTTGGCCTCGGCGGTGATGATGTAGTCGTACTCCGGCGCGCGGTCCAGCAGCGCCTGCGCGCAGGCCGTCGTCAGCTCGGGGTCGCCGAAGATCACGAACGCGCCGATCATCAGCTTGTCGTTCAGCGGGCAGAGCGGCAGTGCGCGCTCGCAGCCCGCGATGTTCATCTTGTAATACTTCTGTTCCATTATGTTGTCCACCTTTCGGTTGTTATTTCTTGCCTTTTTGCGCAGGCGCCCCGTTCTCACGCAGCGTCCTGATGCGCTGCGCCGTCGTCGGGTGCGAGTCCTCTATCGCGGAGAGGAGGGGATGCGGGTTCAGGTTGGAGAAATTATCACGCGACAGCTTTTTCAACGCGCTGATCAGCCCTTCGCCGAGACCGTTCCCGGCGGCGAAGCGGTCGGCGCCGTTCTCCATGCGGCGGGACAGCGCGTTGATCGGGATCATCAGCAGGAAGAGCAGGGGCTCAAACACCACGGACAGCAGCGCGATGATCACCGCCGCCACGTTCACGCCGTCAAAGCCCATCGCCGTGCTGACCGTGTCCGCGGACACCATCCAGCCGATGCAGGCCGCCATGACCGCGTAGATCACCAGCTGCATGGAGGTCAGCGCCAGCGTGTCGCGGTGCTTCGCGTGACCCAGCTCGTGGGCAAATACCGCCGTGATCTCGTCCTCCGTGTAGTTGTTCACCAGATTGTCGAACAGCGCGACCTTCTTCATGCGTCCGAGTCCCGTGCAGAACGCGTTCGCGCGCGTCGTCCGACGGGAGGCGTCCATCACCCAGATCGTGCCTACCCTGTAGCCGTTGGTCTCGAACAGCGTCGTCAGCCGGTCCTTGAGTGAACCGTCCTCAAGCGGCGTGAACTTGTTGGAGAGCCTCATGAACGTCATCGAGAATGCGGAGGCGATGACCATGATGACGGTCAGCAGCGCGAACAGCCCGACGATCATCCACAGCCCGATCCAGTCGAACAGCATGAAGGCCAGAGACACCAGCCCGGCGTTCAGAACCGTGTTGACCAGCAGGCTCTTGATGAAATCGACCCAGAAGGTCTTCTTCGTCGATTTGTTGAAGCCGTACTTTTCCTCGATCACGAACGTGGAGTAGTAGTTGAACGGGATCTCGACCACGACGCTGAACGCCGTGTAGATCGCCATCAGCAGAACGCAGCCCCAGCGGCCGAGGCCGTCAAGACCCAGCCCATAGTATACGAGCGCGAATACGTTGCCGGCGAACAGGATGAGCGTGAGTGCGGTGAACACCGCGCCTTTGACGACGGACAGCCGGCGGCTGTCCCGGCGGTAGTCCAGCCATCTGCGGTACGCCGCCGGGTCATAGATGTCGGCGACCTCCGCGGGCAGCGGCTTGTTCAGCATACTGTCCGACAGGCGGTATCGGATAAACTCCCACAGGTATTCCAGCAGGATCAGCCCGAGCAGTACCCAGTAGAAGGGGTTTTTCAGGTCGATGTTCATGCCTGTCACCTCGTGGTCCACGGCTTGCCGGGACGGATCACGACGCGGTACATACCGGCGACAGCCTCGTCCACAAGGGGCTTGAAGTCCAGCCTGTTCTCCTGTTCCAGCACCTTCGCAAGCTCCGGACGCGTCCGGGGATGGCGGGGCGTGAAGACGGTGCAGCAGTCCTCGTAGGGCTCGATGGACGTTTCAAACGTGCCGATCTTCCGCGCCACCTCGACGATCTCCTCCTTGTCCAGCCCCACGCAGGGACGGAACACGGGGCGGTTGGCCAGCGGGTTGGTCACGGCCATGGCCTCCGCCGTCTGCGACGCGACCTGACCGAGGCTCTCGCCCGTGATCAGCGCGCAGCAGCCGCACTTGTCGGCGGCGATATCGGCGATCGCCATCATGTACCGGCGCAGCAGCAGGGTGAAGTAATCCTCCTCGACTGCCTTGACCAGCTCCTCCTGTATGTGGGTCAGCGACACCACGTGGACGATGATCTCGTCGTTGTTGTATTCGGACACGATCTGCGCGAGCCGCAGCACCTTGTCCAGCGCCATCTGACTCGTGTAGGGGGCGGACTCGAAGTGGATCGCCTCGATCGTCATGCCGCGCTTGGCCATCATGTAGCCGGCGACGGGTGAGTCGATGCCGCCCGACAGCAGCAGCATCCCGCGTCCGTTGGTGCCGACGGGCATACCGCCCGCCGCCTTGACGGGACCCGGATGCACGAACGCGTTGGTCTCGCGGACCTCGACGCGGACGGTCACCTCGGGATTGTGGACGTCGACGCGGATGCCGGGGACAGCCTCAAGGACGGCGGCGCCGACCTCGGCCGCGATCTCCATGGAGTCCAGCGGGAAGCGCTTGTCCGCCCGCTTGGCCTCGACCTTGAAGGTCTTCTTCCCGGCCAGCTTGTCCGGCAGGTAGGTGCGCGCCATGGCGCATATACTGTCGATGTTCTTCTCGCACACGGCGGCGCGGGCAACGGAGACGATGCCGAACACCTTGCAGGCGTCCGCCATCATGCCGTCGATGTCGCAGTCGTCGGTCAGCGGCTCGATATATACGGTGCTTTGCGCCCGCGTGACCTCAAATTCTCCGTGTGCCTTGGATTTATGCTTGAGCTGGGCGCACAGCTTGGTCTCAAAGAAATTCTTGTTGGCGCCCTTGAGTACGATCTCGCCGTACTTGCAAAGCAGGATCTCTTTCATATCAGTCTGCCTCGTTCTTGTCTGCGTGATCGGCGTTCTCCGCGTCACAGCTGTCACAGCTGTCACAGCTGTCATCGACGAACTCGACCTCCTCGCCGTCGGGCAGGAGACCTGCCACGGCGCCCCGCGCCTGCTCCATGCAGGCCTTGGGAACGAAGACGTCGGTCCCGAACATGGAGAAGCCCGTCATGATCCGCATGGCGCTGCCGGTTGCCCGCTCATGGACCAGGTAGGGGATCTTTTCGTCCTCCAGAAGACCCTTGATCATAGCCAGCACGGCGACGTCGTATACCGTGGTCAGGAGGTCGATCTCCTCGTCCTCGCCGATCTTATGGTTTTTCTCCAATCCGAACAGGTCAAACACAGGGTGTTACCTCCTGCACGGCGTCTTCCGGATCCTCCGCGGCGTTCTCGCCGGCTGCGTCCTCTCCGGACTCCTCTCCGCCCTCGGCGTCGTAGAACACGCCGACGGACGCGGCCATGTTATGCGCGCGCTCGAGCTTGGTTTTGCCCTCCAGCACGTAGGGGATGCCGGTCATGCCGCGGGAGACGGCCTCGGGAGCGGGGGTGTCGTAGTAGTTCGGGAACAGCGCCTCCCAGACCTTCATGCAGCCGATGGTATCGGCGATGGAGGAGTGCGGGATGCCCTCCCACGTGATGCCCATGGTCGCCATGGCGTCGACGAGAGAGGCGTGGGTGTTGTCCGGGAAATGCTCGTTCTGGTAGCGGACGAACTCGATGGCGGCGCAGCGGACCTTCTTATGCAGGGCCTCCTGCTCGCGCTCGGTCTCGTAGATGTACTTGATGTGGCTGTAATCGGTGGACACGCCGAACGCGATGATGTTGTCCGCGTTTGCGAACATCTCCTTGATGGAGGGGATCAGCTCGTCCAGCGTGGGGGCGTCCTGCACCATGGCGGGGGAGATGCCGTGGATCTTCTCGGTGCGGCTCCACTTCTTCTTGCGGAGCGGCTTGACCAGCGTATCCATCAGGACCTCGCCGGTCGCGTCCATGATGGACACGGAGATGATCTCGTCGTGGTCGTACACGCCGGTCAACTCAAGGTCGAAGAACAGGACGCGCTTGCGGTCCATGTGGCGGGGGACGGCGCGGTAAGCGTCGCCCTCGGCGCGGCGGACGGCCAGATCGGCCATGAAGCAGTCGCGGCAGAGCTTATGCTTGTAAACGGGCAGCGCGCCGCAGCGGACGCACGGCTGGGGACGGCGGGTGGCCTGCTTCTTGTCGTAGAACAGGACCATCTTGCCGCCGCGCATGGCGTAGGCGACGGGAGCGGCGGTGATGTCGTACCGCATGGCGTCCAGACGCTCGGCGGTATAGTAGCCCTTGGCGGCAGCCTGCCGGGACGTCAGCTTCTCCACGACGGTGCCGTCGTCGAGCGTGGTCGTTTCACGGTTTTCGGCCTCTTCCATGGCGGGCTTGTACCACGTCTCGGGGTCGGCCTCGGTCACTTTGGTCGAATCATAGTAGTAAAGGACGCTGCCGTCCTCCCGGAGATCGTATGCGGCGGGACCGCCGATCGGGCAGAGGTGCAGCAGATTCAGCAGTTCGTCGGTCAGATACCCCTTGCGCTCTGCCTCACGGGCGCTCATACGGGGGATCGTCAGACCGTTTTTTAAGGTTACGGTTTCACTCACTTTATGTACGTTCCTTTCATAGACCATTCAAAATTAAGTATATCACAAATCACGAAAATAATCAATAGGAAACGCAGAATATCACGGTAAAAATATAAGAAAAGTTACTCTTTTATGGGGAGCGCGGGGCGTTCCCCCACGCCCCGCAGGATGAGGATGCAAGGAGAAGGGCCGCCCGCAGGCGGCCCTTCTCCTTGCTTACATAAAAAGATTCCCCCCGCCCGCGGGGCGGGGGGTCAGGGGGGTGGGGAAAGAAACTTATATGGGCCTTTCGGCGATGCCGCGCCGCCCGAATACAAAACGGCCTGCCCCTTTGGGCAGGCCGTTTTGTATTCAAAAATCAAGCTGCAGGCTCTACGGCCTCGGTCACGACCTCGGTCTCGGGCGTCGGCTCGGCGATCGCCGCAACGTACTTGGCAACGTAGCCCTCGGGATCGAGACCGGTAAGATCGATCTTGTCCTTCAGCGTGGACTTCTCGGTCACGAAGCAGAACGGGCCGATCTCGGTGATGTTGTCGGTCAGCTTGATGCTCTCAATGCCGGTGCAGTCGTAGAAGCAAAGCGGGCCGATCGTGGTGACGGAAGCGGGGATCTCGATCGCGGTCAGCGCGGTGTCATACTCAAACGCAGCCTTGCCGATCGTGGTGAGGGAAGCGGGCAGCGTGACGGAGGGCAGTGCGGTGCAATTGGCAAACGCGAAATCGCCGATGGTCTGAAGGGAAGCGGGGAACTTGACTTCGGTCAGCTTGGTGCAGCCCTCAAAGGCGCATTTGCCGATCGTCTCCACGGCGTCGGGGAGGGTGATGGAGGGCAGCTCGGTGCATTCGGCAAAGGCAAAGGCGCCGATGGACTCCACGGTCTCGGGGATCTTGACCTCCACGATGGATGCGAGATGGTAGAAAGCGGAATCGCCGATGGCGACGACCTTACGGTCGTTGAACTTTTCGGGGATCACGACGTGGTCGTCGGTGGTCGCCTTGCCGGAGTACTTGACGAGGATCGCGGTATCGCCCTCGCCGTTGGCGAAGGTAAACACACCGTTATCAGTAGTGACGGTCATCACCTCAGGCACGTAATCATTGATCGCATCGGGGTCACCGATGTTGGCGGTGCAGGAAGCCAGCAGACAGGTCATCAGGACTGCTGCCAGAACAGCCGAAAGAACACGGATCTTTCTCATGGAAATATTACCTCCGTAAGATACAAAAATTCATTGTGACCATTATACCGCATAAAAGTCAAAATGTCAAGGGATTTCAGCGCGGTGTTTGTAAATTTTTATGTCAGCCTCTCCGTTATGTTGCTTTGCGCCCGCTTGACAAGGCCGTTCCGCTGTGGTATACTGTTCATATACTGAAATATTACGGAAAAGGATAGGTGATTTTCCATGAAACTGACCCGCGCCGCCGAACGCAGGTACGTAAAGGAGCATCTGCGCGCCGTCCGCCATATCACGCTTGACCCGAAGGGCCCCGGCGTGATCCGCGTCCACATGATCCCGCCCTCGTCCGTGTGGGACCGTTCCGTTCCCTACCTGCTGATCCTCAACGGCTCCGCCATCCTGCCCGTAGGCATCAGCTGGGCGATCCTGCTCAATAACTTCATCATTTATACCGAGCCCATGCACGGCAAGCCCATCCCCGAAAAGGAATGGGACTCGATCGTGGAGAAGGCTGTCGCGGACACCGTGAAGATATATCCGTCCATGAAGGAGCATACCATCCGCCGCGAGCTGACGAAGATGCTGGAGACGCTGTCCGCCGCCGCGCGCGGAAAGCCGCTGCCCGGCAAGCTGCGCGCCATTTCCTTCGCCGAGTACGCGGGCTACATGACCGCGCCCCACCGCATGGATCTTATGATCAGCGCGATGGAGAAGGACGGACACTGGAACTGCAACCAGAAGTGCCTGCACTGCTACGCCGCCGGTCAGTGCGGCTCGTCGATGCCCGAGCTGTCCACCGCGGAGTGGAAGCAGGTCATCGACGCCTGCCGGAAGGCGAATATCCCCCAGCTGACCTTTACGGGCGGCGAGCCGACCCTCCGCGGCGATCTCGTCGAACTGGTCGCTCACGCGGAATGGTTCGTCACGCGGCTGAACACCAACGGCCAGCTGCTGACGCCCGAGCTGTGCCGGGAGCTGTACGACGCCAGCCTTGACAGCGTACAGGTCACGCTGTACTCGTCCGACCGGGACGTCCACAACACGCTGGTCGGCGCGGAGGGCTTCGACCGCACCGTCACCGGCATCCGGAACGCCGTTGCCGCGGGACTCAACGTGTCCGTCAACACGCCGCTCTGCTCGCTCAACCGGGACTATACCGCCACCCTCGCGTTCATCTGCAGCCTCGGGGTGAAGTACGTCACCTGCTCCGGGCTGATCCCGAGCGGCGGCGCCCTGACGGAGCAGTCAAAGGCCACCGCGCTCACCGACGGGGAAATGGACAGCCTGCTGACCGAGGCCGTCGCGTACTGCAAAGAGCATGAAATGGAGATCAGCTTCACCAGCCCCGGCTGGCTGACGCCCAAGCGGCTGAAGCAGATCGGCCTGACCGAGATCCCCGCCTGCGGCGCGTGCCTGTCCAACATGGCCGTCCGCCCCGACGGCGAGGTCATCCCCTGCCAGAGCTGGCTCTCCGGCAAGGGGCTGGGCAATATCCTCAAAACGCCGTTCCGCAAGATCTGGAAGTCGGCGGAGTGCGTCCGTATCCGCCGTGTGAGCGCGAAGACGTACTATTACTGCCAGCTGCGGACGCCGGGCGAAAACGGTCAGGGAGGTGACAAGTGATGCGTAAAACGAGTTCTTTCCGCCGGACACTGTGCTTATGCGCGGCGCTGCTGCTCTCGCTTTCCGCGCTGCTGCCCCTGCTGACCGTTCCGGCTGCCGCGTCGCAGCCGCTGGACGAGATCCTCTCCTACGAGCTGGAGATCACTCCGCTTGAGGACGCCACGCTGAACATGAGCTGCCGCATCCGCTGGCAGGTGCTGGACGATGACGAGGAAGGTCCGCTCTCGTGGGTCAAGATCGGCATCCCCAACAAACACGTCGACGCGATCGTGGCGGAATCTGCCTGCATCCGTTCGGCGGGCTTACTGACGGAGGGCGGTGAGGCTTTCATCAAGATCGTCCTTGACCGGGACTACCGGGAAGGGGAGATCGTGGAGTTCGCCTTCTCGTGGCATCAGGGCTATATGTTCTCCTACACCGAGCAGAACGAATCCGTTCTCTTCATGTATACGCCCGGCTGGTTCGACGAGATCCCCGTCGATAAGCTGACCGTGACGTGGCACGCCGAGGGCGCGACCGCACATAAGGTGCTGACCGGCACCGACGCCTCCGAGGGCGATACCGTCATCCTCACTGCTTCAAAGCTGCCCGCGGGGGAGAAGGTCGATCTTGAGGTCCTGTACGACGTGTCCCGCTTCCCGCAGATCGTCCTGGGGAACGACCGGGCGGCCGCGCAGCGCGAGCTGAAGCAGGCAGAACGCAGAGAAAACATCATTCTGGCCGTCGTTTTCGGCGGCACCGTGCTGATCTTCGTCATCCCGATGATCATCAACGCCATCTCCAATTACCGCAAGTACCGGGATGCCGACTATTGGACCGGCGGCTTTGAGGACGTTCCGCCCTTCGCCGGCGAGGAGGTCGTCAGCTCGCGTCTGCTCCTGCCCCACATCCGTTTCGGCACCGTTTCCGCCTCCAAGCCGAACGTGCCGCCGCCTCCCTCCTCTTCGGGGTCTTCCGGCAGCGGTTCCTCGCACGGCAGCGGATGCGCCTGCGCGTGTGCCTGCGCCTGTGCGTGCGCGGGCGGCGGACGCGCCGGATGCAGCCGCAAGAACATCCTGACGGTGGACGCATCGGAGCTCTCTCTGCTGTCCGAAGAGCAAAATATGACCGAAAGCTGATCCGCCGTCCCTCTTTCCCGATACCTGTTTCCCTTCAGTCTGCCGGGTGAGCGGTCCCCCGCTCGCCGCGGCGATCCAAGGAGGATAAATCCATGCTGTCCAAAGTATTCAGCGCCGGTCTGTTCGGCATCGACGGCTTCCTCGTCACCGTGGAGGTGAACGGGCAGTCCGCGCTGCCGGCCTTTGAGCTGGTCGGCCTGCCGGACGCCGCCGTCAAGGAGGCCAAGAACCGCGTGCAGACCGCCTGTCTCAACAGCGGCTTCAATTTCCCGGAGGCCGAGCTGCTGGTCAATCTCGCGCCCGCCGACCGCCGCAAGGAGGGTTCGGCCTTTGACGCGGCCATTCTGACCGGCATCCTCGCCGTATCCGGCATCATCCGACCGGGAACAGACCTGTCCGCCCGCTGCATCGTGGGCGAGCTGTCGCTGTCCGGCGACTTCCGCCCGGTCCACGGCGTACTGTCCATGTGCGTCGCCGCGCGCGACGCCGGCATGACCGAATTCTACGCCCCGATGGAGAACGCCGCCGAGGCTGCCGCCGTCAAGGGCATCACGGTGTTCGGCGTGCCGAGTATGCGCCGGCTCGTTGACCATCTGAACGGACGCGCTCCGCTCGCACCGCTCACGCCCACTGTCATGGTCATGGACGCAAGCGACGTTTACGACGCCGACTTCTCTGACGTGAGAGGGCAAAAAATGGCCAAGCGGGCCATGGAGATCGCCGCCGCCGGAGGACACAATATCCTGCTGATCGGCCCGCCCGGGACCGGCAAGTCCATGCTGGCCAAGCGGCTGCCGACCATCCTGCCGCCCCTGTCCTTCGAGGAGGCCATCGACACCACCAAGATCCATTCCGTCGCCGGAATTCTGCCGGACGGCGTGTCGCTTCTGCGCCGCCGCCCGTTCCGGTCGCCGCACCATACCATGTCGGCGGTCTCGCTGATCGGCGGCGGCCTCAACCCGTCGCCGGGAGAGGTATCGCTGTCGCACAACGGCGTCCTGTTCCTCGACGAGCTGCCCGAGTTCCCCAAGCAGGTGACGGACGCGCTGCGTCAGCCGCTCGAGGACGGCAGGGTCACGATCACGCGCGCCAACGGCCGCGTGACCTTCCCCTGCTCCTTCATGCTGGTCGCGGCGATGAATCCCTGCCGATGCGGCTACTTCGGCGATCCGCGCCACAAATGCACCTGCAAGCCGGACGACGTGCGCCGGTACGTCTCCCGCATCAGCGGGCCTATGCTGGACCGCATCGACATCCAGATCGAGTTGCCCTCGCTCTCCTACGACGAGCTGGCCGCCAAGGAGGACCCGGCGACGGTCGAGACGTCGGCTGTGGTCCGGGAGCGCGTCTGCCGGGCGCGCGCCTTTGCCGCCGAACGCATGAAGGACGATCCCGCGGGCGGGCGCATCTTCTGCAACGCTCAGTTGGACGCGGCGGCGATCCGCCGACACTGTCCCGCCTCCAAGGAGGCGATGGAACTGCTGCGGACCGCGTACGATACGCTCGGCCTGTCCGGACGCGGCTATGACCGCGTCATGCGGGTGGCCCGCACCATCGCGGACCTCGACGCGTCCCCCGTCATCGAAGCGCAGCACATCGCCGAGGCCATCCAGCTGCGGAGCCTCGACCGCAAGTACTGGTGCTGACGCGGCGGAGAAACACTATATATAGAAAGAAAAGAGTCGAACTCATGACAGAATTGCTTTGCCGCCTGTTCGTCAGAAATCACGAGCATACGTCGGATCCCGCCGTGCGGCGGTCCTACGGCACCATGGTCAGCGTGGTGGGCATCGTGCTGAATCTGCTGCTGGCCGCCGGGAAGCTCACGGTCGGCCTCCTGTTCGGGGCGATCGCCATTCAGGCGGACGCCGTCAACAACCTGTCGGACGCCGGATCACAGATCATCTCGCTCGTGTCCTTCCGCATCGCCGCCAAGCCCGCCGACCGTGACCACCCCTTCGGACACGCGCGCATCGAGTACGTCGCGTCCATGATCGTTTCGTTCGCCGTGCTGCTGGTCGGCTGGGAGCTGCTCTCCGGGTCGATAGACAAGCTGCTGCACCCGACCGAGACCGTGTTCAGCTGGCTGTCCGCCATCGTGCTGGGCGTGTCCGTGCTGGTCAAGCTGTGGCTGTGCCTGTTCAACCGCCGGGTGGCCGCGAGGATCGATTCGTCCGTCATGCGGGCGACCTCGGCTGACAGCCTGTCCGACGCGATCGCCACCACGGCGGTGCTGATCGCCTCCCTGATCTTCCGCTTCACGGGCTTCGATATCGACGCGTATATGGGCGTCGTCGTGGCGCTCCTGATCCTGTGGGCGGGCGTCAAGATCCTGAACGAGACCAAGAACTCCATCCTCGGCGAAGGCCCCTCCGACGAGATCGTGAACGATATCCGCACGGTGGTGGGCCGGTATCCCGACGCGCTCGGCATCCACGATCTGTGGGTGCATAACTACGGCCCCGGACGCATCATGGCTTCATTGCATATCGAGGTCGACGGCGGCGCCGATATGTTCAGATCCCACGATATGATCGACTGCATCGAGCGTCAGCTGCGGGTCGAGTACGGCATCGAGGCGACCGTCCATATGGACCCCATCGTGGTCAACGACCCCGTGCTGGACGCGCTGCGCGGCGAAACGGAGGTGCTTGTCCGGTCGATCGACGAGCGGATCCTCATCCACGATTTCCGCATGGTCCCCGGTGAGACCCATACCAATCTGATCTTCGATATGGCCGTTCCGTTCGAGGTGAAAACGTCGGACGAGGAGCTGCGCCGGATCGTCGGTCAGCGCATGGCGGACGCGCATCCGGGGCTGTTCACGGTCATCACGGTGGACCGCGGATGACCGCTTTCCGGGCCGATCGGGGGGGCGGAAATGACAGTTCCTGCCATACCGGTTTGTAAACATTCTGTAAACTTATTCCTTTTCGGTATACCAAAACAAAAAAGATACTGTACAAAAAAGCCATTATATGATATAATAACGGAAAGAAACGTCTTTTCGCGTCGATTTTTCCCGATCGGCGCGGCGGCAGATCTTTCCGTTATCTTTTTTCGCTTTCCCATCGTTATTTTGTGTGAAAAAGCAGCAAGGAGAAGTACTATGGAACTCAGAAAACGTGTCCTCAGTATCGTTCTGTCCGTCCTGCTGATCATGGCCTCGATCCCGGCGCTGATGATACCCGCAGACGCAGCCGGGCTCCGGACCCTGTCAGTTTCGGCGGCAGGACAATCCAGCGAACTCCCGCTGGATTCGACCGCGTATTACTCCGCGGCTCAGGCGGTCTATACCGCCGACGAGCTGGGTAATGCGCCCTTTACCGTACAGGCGATGACCATCAACGTCGACGGCGCGCCCGATTACGGCATCTGGCGGAGCTTCGAGATCTATATGGTCAACGTCCCCGCCGGCACCGGCTTTGAGGACGGCTTCAGCTGGTACGAGCTGACCGAGGACGACGCCGTCCTGTTCGGCACCGTACAGTTGTACAACGGCGAGAACGTCATCCCGTTCCGGTACGCCTTTGACTATGACGGCGAGAGCGACGTGCTGATGTGCATCGTCTCCGCCGACGGTACCGTGACCGACGATCCTGCCGTGTTCGGCACCCGCGCCGGCACCTCCATCGTCTATAACGGCGACTGGTTTGCCGACGTGCTGGATCCCGACTGCATGGCGGAGACCGAGGGCACGCTGATCGGCGAGATCCCCGCCGTGACCTTCCTCTCCAACTATGAGCGCACCGTGACCGTGACCGCGACCGCGGGCGGCACCGTCGAGGCTGACTATGCGAGTGCCGAGGCCGGCACCGTGGTCACCCTGACCGCCGCGCCCGACGAGGGCTATGAGCTCATGGGCTACCGCGTCTATACCGCGGACGGCGAGCAGATCGAGGTCGTTGACGACACGTTCGTCGTGCCCACCGCCGACGTATACGTTCTCGGTTACTTCAAAAATGTCATGGACGGCTCCTGCTGGTTCCGCTACGGCACCGGCGACGCAGAGTCCTCCACCGGTCTCGGTGAGAGCACCATGATCTGGGAGATCATGGTCCCCGCGGACGATATCGCCATGCTGGGCTATGACCGCCTGACCGCCGTCGGTTTCTACTACGTGGAGGAATTCGAGGGCGATTACTGGTTCACCGTGTACCTGAACGGTGAGGCCGTCTACTCCACCTCCTGCACGATCAGCGGCGAGTCCCGCTGGGTGGACGTTGAGCTGGAAGAGGTCATCGAGCTGGACGGCACGCAGGACGTCGAGATCGAGGTCTACACCGAGGGCTTCGTGGCGCCCGCTTCCTTCACCGAGGATTGCGGCGTTCCCTACGCCCGCCTTGTCTGGAACGACTACTACGGCGGCCTGATCGATATGTACGACATGGGTATGCCCGTGACGTGGCTGATCCATGCACAGTTCGGCTGGGATCTGCCCTCCTACACCGTCACGCTGCATAAGAACAGCGGCGCGGATACCACGGCTGCGGCAGAACCTGCCGTCATCAACACCCCCTACGCACAGCCTGCCTGCCCCTTCTCCGTTACGGGCAAGACCTTCGGCGGCTGGTCTCTCACGCCGGGCGGCGCTCCCGTCAGCTTCCCCGTCGTGCTGGAGGAGGACACCGACCTTTACGCTCTCTGGACTTCTCGTCCCTGCACAGTAACATATGACGCGAACAACGGCACCGGCGACAAGCAGACCTCCACGGTCGACTCCGGCTCCGTCGTCACGCTCCCTGCCTGCCCCTTTACCGCTGCGGGCAAGCGCTTCATCGGCTGGGCTCTGACGCCGAACGGCACCAAGATTTCCGCCGCGGACGGGTATACCGTGACCGGAAACGTTACCTTCTACGCTCTGTGGGAAACCTGTGAGTACACCGTTTCCTTTAACGCGAACGGCGGCTCCGGCACCATGAAGGCTGTCACCGCCGAGGCAGGCAAGACCTTCAAGCTTCCCGCCTGCACCTTCACCGCTCCCCAGTACAAGCAGTTCGCAGGCTGGTCCCTGACCAAGGACGGCGCAGTGCTTACGAACGGCTTCACCGTCACCAAGGACACCACTCTCTACGCTGTTTGGAAATCCGTACCGTGCAAGGTCGTCTACGACGCCAACGGCGGAACGGGTACGCCCGTGACCGTGACGCTGGACGCCGGCACCAAGCTGATCCTGCCCGCTTGCTCCTACACCGCACCCGCCAACAAGCATTTCGCCGGCTGGTCCCTGACCAAGGACGGCTCCGCTCTCACCGGTGAATACACCGTGACCGGAAACGTCACCTTCTACGCTCTGTGGTCGACCACGACCTATGAGGTGACCTTCGACGCCAACGGCGGAACGGGCATCATGAAGGCAGCCATCGCCGAGTCCGGCAAGGCCCTGACGCTTCCCGCCTGCACCTTCACCGCTCCTCAGTACAAGCAGTTTGCCGGCTGGTCCCTCACGAAGGACGGCGCGCTGCTCGGTTCCTCCTACACCTTCACCAAGAACACGACTCTCTACGCTGTCTGGAAGGCTGTTCCGGCTTCCGTGTCCTTCGACGCGAACGGCGGTACGGGCACCATGAAGGCTGCCTCCCTCAAGCAGGGTGACTTCTTCACGCTTCCCGTCTGCACCTTCACCGCTCCCCTGTACAAGCAGTTTGCCGGATGGTCCCTGACCAAGGACGGCGCAGTGCTTACGAACGGCTTCACCGTCACCAAGGACACCACTCTCTACGCTGTTTGGAAATCCGTACCGTGCAAGGTCGTCTACGACGCCAACGGCGGAACGGGTACGCCCGTGACCGTGACGCTGGACGCCGGCACCAAGCTGATCCTGCCCGCTTGCTCCTACACCGCACCCGCCAACAAGCATTTCGCCGGCTGGTCCCTGACCAAGGACGGCTCCGCTCTCACCGGTGAATACACCGTGACCGGAAACGTCACCTTCTACGCTCTGTGGTCGACCACGACCTATGAGGTGACCTTCGACGCCAACGGCGGAACGGGCATCATGAAGGCAGCCATCGCCGAGTCCGGCAAGGCCCTGACGCTTCCCGCCTGCACCTTCACCGCTCCTCAGTACAAGCAGTTTGCCGGCTGGTCCCTGACCAAGGACGGCGCTCTGCTCGCCAAGGACTTCACCGTTACCAAGAACACCACTCTCTACGCCATCTGGAAGGCCGTTCCCGCTTCCGTGTCCTTCGACGCGAACGGCGGTATCGGCACCATGAAGGCAGCTGCCCTCAATCTGGGTGACACCTTCAGAATTCCCGCCTGCACCTTCACCGCTCCGCAGTACAAGCAGTTTGCAGGCTGGTCCCTGACCAAGGACGGCGCTCTGATTACCAAGGACTTCACCGTCAAGGAGAACACCACTCTCTACGCCATTTGGAAGGCCGTTCCGGCTTCCGTGTCCTTCGACGCGAACGGCGGCATCGGCACCATGAAGGCAGCTGCCC
>JAKSPU010000219.1 GCA_024404505.1 Clostridia bacterium | reverse complement strand
AGGGCTTAAGCGTCTGAAGGGCTTGCCCTTCAGAATGTGCTGGGCAGAGCCCTGCATCGCATCCCCGGGGCAGAGCCTCGGACTATTTGTTCTTGGTATACTCTTGATACAGATGCCGGACGTCCATAGTCTGCGCGTCCATATCCAGCGTGATCAGCGTGGTGCCGAGGGAATCCTGCGTGTAGGCGGCATCGGTCGAGGACTTGAGGCCGAAGGTGAGGCGAATGCCGTGCGAGATCACAGAAGCCGAATTCTTGTGCTGATGTCCGAAGAACGCGCCGATCGCGCCGACGTCGCACATCACGTCAAAGAACTCGTTCTTGTTGTCGATGCTGCCGACCTTGCTCGTCAGCACACCGAACTCGCCCTCTCCCGTCATCTCCATGGGATACTTCATGTCGATCCCGCGGGATTCCAGCTCGTCGTTCATGGCCCGCAGCGCGATGTGCATGAATACGAGCGACGGCACGGTACGCCCCGCAGCCGCGTTGACGGCCTTGGCGGAATCGCGGTACCATTCCCGCTGATCCTTCCAGATGCCCATAGCGGCGATCAGATCGTGGTCGGGATTGTCGGGGTCCAGCCCCTCGCCCGGATTGGACGGGATCTCCTCGCAGCCGTTGGTGTCGATCATGTACAGCTGGAATCTGTACTCCCCGCCCTGACGGAGCAGGATGCTGTAATTGGAGTTGCCGTGGACAGCCCCCTGCGCGAAGATGCACAGCGGCGACCGCTCCAGCGCCTCGGCGATCTGCCAGCGCACGCCCTTCATGCTCTCGTTGTCGTGGTTGCCGAACACGAAGCCCCACGGCAGACCGATCTCGTTCATCAGGTCGATCAGCTCGTCCCACAGCTTGCCGCTGTCGTCCGTTTCGCCGTACACGTTGTCACCGGTCAGGATGATCATGTCCGGCTGCGCCTCCGCTACCGCGCGGCGCACATAATTGTACACGCGGATGTCGCGGTCAAAAATATTGTCGGTGAAGAACGCGTTCTGCAGCTGCTGACGCCGCAGCGTGCCCTTGGCCGCGCCCTGCAGGTATATCGTCTGCAGGTCTGTCACCTGCAGGATACGGAATTCCTTTTTGTCCGCCCGCACGTCCATGACGAAATCGCCGGGACCGTCGGGCGTCGGCTGCCACGTCAGCTCTGCCGGCTCGAATTCGGGTTCCGTGACAGGCTCTGTCTCCGGCCCGGCGGGCACGTCGGTCGGCTGCCCGACCGGCGTCGTATCGGGGACGGTCGCCGGCTCCGACGGAGCGTCCGGCGTCGTTCCGCCGTCAGACGCGGGCTCGTCAGCCGTCCGTCCGCCGCAGGCGCACAGAGGCACCACCATCAGGCAGGACAGCAGCCCGCACAGCACGCGGAGCAGACGGGACAAGGTTTTTCTCATGACGATGTATCAACGCACGATCTCTACACCGGCGGGTGCGTCGATCTGCACGACGGTCTTGCCGTCGGCGTCCTTGAACGCCCAGACGGACAGCGTGCCCTTGGGGGTCGGGTAGGTGCCCTTGGCCCAATCCAGCCATGCCAGCTCCGGCTTGACCTCGTACTTGTTGGGTGCGAGATTGCGGATGCCGAGGACGTAGTTGGACAGGTAGGGGCAGGGACCGGACGACCAGCCGTGGCAGAGGGAGTGGCGGAACTTGACGTAGCAGTATGCGCCGTAGTCACCGTGGATGTCGATCTTGCCCTCCGGCACGACCTCGTCGATGCGGCCGGCGTTCTCCATCCAGTCGAGGTTGAAGTCCTCCCAGAAGGTGGTCGCGCCCATGTCGAGCATACCGCCCCAATACTCCTTCATATCATTGAGTGCGCCCGCGTAGTCGCCGGCGAGCGCCTTGGCAGCCAGCAGGTAGTAGCCGAAGAAGGTGGAGTAGCCATGACCGCCGCCGGGAGTCAGCAGCTTGTCGTTGATCTCCTTGGGATCGGCCAGACCGGACAGGGACATCAGCGCGGCAGCCTGCTTGGAGCCTCCGCAGTCGGGGATATGCTTCTTCATGCGCTCGGCGGAAGCCTCGCACAGGGCGGCGGTCTCCTCCTCGCCGAGGACGCGCAGAAGCTCGGCGCCCTTATCCAGCGCGATCTTCAGAAGGCCCTGCAGACCGGCGTGGATCGCCTGCGGGTTGGCGTTGTTCGGCCAATCGAGGAAGCGGCCCTCGGGCATATGCTCGACGCCGTCCTCGTCCACGGCACCGGCCAGAATGGTCATGAGGCCCTTCAGGTATTCGTGCTGCTCCTCAAGGTATGCACGGTCGCCGTAGGCGCGGTACAGATCGCAGTGGATCAGCAGCCACCAGATGGAGTAGGAGGAAATGCCGTTCATCCAATTCCCGACAGGCGTCTCGTCGCGGACGACGTCGAGGGAGCGCGGGATGATGTCGTTGTAGCCGAAGGCGGTCAGGATGGTGTTGACCTCGGTGTGCATATCACCGATCCAGACCAGACGGTCGCGCTTGATGCCGTCCCACAGGTATTCCTGCATATTCAGGTGAGCGGTGTACGCGGCGGTATCCCAGATGCGGTTCAGCTTCTCGTCGGAGCAGGAGAAGGAGCCGATATAGTCGAGGTCGAGGTAGTTGAACACGCCCTGCACGGCCTTGAACTGCACCAGCGCCTCGTCCTCGAGCAGCTCGATGCAGACGAAGCGGAAGCCGGACTCGTTGGTCTCGCAGGCGGACAGCATACCGACGTTCATGACGCGGTCGCGGATGGCGTGGTCGTT
>JAKSPU010000218.1 GCA_024404505.1 Clostridia bacterium | reverse complement strand
CCGCTTAAGCCCTTCTTGAAAGAAGGGCTTAAGAATCCCAAGAACTTTCAAAAATGGATAATTGGTCAAGGTTGAGTTTGCACTGAACGGGATAGGCGGGTGCCGTCATGGGCGCCCACCTTTTTTGAGACGCCCACGCGGGGGCCCCTTACCCTGCTCGGGATCGGGCAGATGGCATCTGCCCGATCCGTGCAGACCCGGGAGAACGGGGGAACGGAAAACGGGGACGCGTATTCCGCGTCCCCGCAGGATGAGGGTGCAGGGAGAAGGGAGCGGCGCAGCCGCTCCCTTCTCCCTGCTATCAAATAACAATTTCCCCCCGCCCGTGGGGCGGGGGGTCAGGGGGGGTGGGGGAAAAAGGTTTAGCAGAACATCCGGCGATGCGAAAACGCCCGGTTCCCGCTCTTTCATCACGGTATCAGCCTTATCGCCTTGACGTACACGGTATCGCCGGGCTGTACTTCGTTCAGGTAGTCCCAGCGGATCTTGTTGATCTTGCCGTCCCAGAACGGGAGCTTGGAGAAGTCCACGGTCACGGTGTGGTACAGGTCGTCGATCTGGTAATAGCCCTTGATAGCCTTCCCGCCGACAGCCTCTACGTCCGTGCCGCAGGACAGGAACAGTTCAAAGCCAGTGCCGGACAGGTTGGAATTGGTGGTCGGGATCATGTACTCGATCTCGATGCCGCTGTACTCGTCGGCGTAGATCAGCTCCTCCAGATTCATAAAGCTCAGCGAGAAGTACGGATCGGCGGCAGTGGCGGTCAGCCGGACGGCCTTTTCCTCCTCGTCATACGCGTACTCCACCGAATTGTGGTTGGGCTGCGAAATGCAGACGATGTTAGCCGGGTCGGAGAAGTCGATGTTCTTCATATCGATGCTGCTGCCCGGCACGCGGCGGTCGGTCGCGTTGTTGTTGAGCGACTCGTTCGCGGCAAAGTCCTTGTTGGCCTTGAAGGTCGCGCGGATATCCTCAACGGTGCCGCAGGCGATCAGGTAGCTGTACTCCAGCGGCTCGTAGGACTTGAGCTTGATGACGCGGCTCGCGCCCATATAGGAGCAGGAGTTGTCGTTCGGCTTCTTGGTGCGGTCGGCGGGGTGGTAGACGCCGACGCTGCGGTAGTCCACGTTCGGCACGAACATACCGATGCCGTAGTTGTCCTCGCGGCTGAACAGCGCGCACCACGTTTCGGTGTTGTCGATCTTGGTGTAGGAGCCGAAGTTGGGCAGATGCTCGGTCTCGGTCCAGACCATTTCGATGTCCGTGTTGTAGGAGATCTTGTCGTCCGTCCACGGCTTGTCGCCGTCGTACCACGCGAACTCGTTGAGCCAGCTCACGGTGTAGAACGCGGGCAGCTCCTGACCGCAGAAGGGATTCTCGTAGTTGGAGAACTCCACGTAGCGGTTATCCACGCGGACCTTCTCGTCGTCCACGGTGTACACGTTCTCCATGTACGCGGGGCACAGCCACAGCACCTGACCCCAATCGTAGGGCTGGAGCTTGACGTACAGCGACCGGTAGCCGACCACGATGTCGATGATGCGGCTGCCGTGATTCTTTAAGTCGCCGGCCTGCACGGGGTTGTACATCCAATCCTCGTTGCCCACACGACCGGGCGTGAAGTCGCCCTGCGCCTCATAGGTGCCGTAGTAGGACTGCTGCACCAGGCGTCCGGAGTCGTGCATATTGATGAGGTTGCGGAGGTTCTTGATGTCGCAGGTCTTGTCCTCGAGGTAGTTGATGGTCATGCCCCACGTCGTGGACAGGCCCAGCTTGTAGCGGCCGCTTTCGATGTAGTAGGTCTTGGCGGCGGTGAATTCAAGGATCTCCGTATCCAGCGCGTACAGTGCCAGCTGGCCTTCCTTTCCGTTGCAGGGGGTCATGCGGATCGTCCTGATCCCGGCGGCGGTCTTCTTTTCAAAGCCGTCGATCAGGCCGCAGAACAGCTGCTTGCCGGATTCCAGATAGTAGTCCTCGGTCTTTTCCTCGCCGTCCAACAGGTAGGTGACGAAGATGTGCATGGGCTGTGCGCTGTAATACCCGATCCGCATCCGGTTGAAGGCTTCCGCAAAGGCGCCGTCCTCAAAGGTGACCGTGAAGTCGTCCTTCACGACGAACTTATCGCCGCGCAGGGAAGCATATCCGGCTGCCGTGTAGGTCAGCCCGCTTGCGGTCCGGACGGATGCCTTACCGTTCGCCTCCGTGATCTCCAGACCGGTGTCGAAGTCGGCGGTCTCCTTCGCGGCGGGCTTAAAGGGGTCTTCCGTTTCCGCCTCGGTCTCGGCTTCGGTATCGTTCTCCGCGGCGGGCGCGTCGGTGTCGGCAGGGTCGGCGGCGGTACCGGGAATCTCCCCGGAAGTGTCGGACGTATCGGCAGGTGTCCCGCCGCCCTCGCACGCGGTCAGCATCACGCCCACGCACAGAGCCGTGACCAGCAGAGCGCACACCAGCAAAATCCGCCGGGCGGAATCAAACAGTTTCATAAACAAGCCTCCGTTTCCGGGCGCTTCATCGCCCGTTTCAATACTGCCCTCTATTATACACGAAAACCGCCCGTTCGTCAAGAGTCATGACCGGAATTATAGGAGAGGCGCGCAGGGCTCTGCCCCGCACCCGGGGAACGCCGGGGCTCTGCCCCGGACCCCGCTTAAGCCCTTCTTGAAAGAAGGGCTTAAGAATCCCAAGAACTTTTATACAGGGTAATAAGTAACCAAGGATGAGTTTACGACGAACGGGATTGGTGGGTGCGTATGGGGCGGCGCGGCATCGCCGGAAGCCCCGCATAATTTTTCTGCCCCACCCCCCTGACCCCCCGCCCCACGGGCGGGGGGAATACTATATTTTTATGGCAGGGAGAAGGGAGCGGCTGCGCCGC
>JAKSPU010000217.1 GCA_024404505.1 Clostridia bacterium | reverse complement strand
CTGTACAACACCGCGCCCGAAATCGGCACGACCGCGCAGATCGTCAAGTCCCGCGGACTCGTCTTCACTCCGTCCGAAATCAATATGTCCATCCGTCCGGGCTGGTTCTACCACAAGAACGAGGAGCCGCACTCCCTCGAGCGCCTGATGCACACCTATCTGACCTCGGTCGGCGGCAACACCACATTCAACCTAAATATTCCTCCCATGCCGGACGGCCGCTTTGACGAGCGGGACGTCGCCCGCATGAAGGAACTGGGCGATGCGCTCCGTGCGGCGTTCGGTCATCCCCTCGACGCGTCCGTGACGAAAACGGATACGTCGGAGACCACCTGCACCCTGACGGCCGTCCTGCCGGAGAAGAAGCATATCTCCTACGTCGAGCTGCGCGAGGATCTGAATATCGGTCAGCGCATCGAGCGGTTCGAGGTGAAGGACGACGCGGGAGCCGTGATTTACGAGGGCACGACCGTCGGTCACAAGCGCATTTGCCCTGTCTCGGCCTATACGGCCTCCGTGTCCGTGAACGTGCTGACCGCCCGCGCCATGCCTGCCGTCAAGGACGCGGTGCTGTACGAATCCGCTGTGCAGTCCGGCTCCCAAGACTGACAGAATATATGGAGATGACGTTATGAAAATCGAAAAGCCGACCCCTGCCCGGCTTGCGTGGGAGGATATGGGGCTCGGTGTCATTATCTCGGTAACGGACAGCCGCAGGAAACCAGCTGCCACCGAAGGAGGATGAACGACACATGAAAACGTACTCGGGCGATTACGCGCAGGAAATTGCGTTCCCGCTCTCCGGCATCGGAACAGGGGGCGTATCCCTTTCCGGCATCGGTCAGCTCATCGACTGGGAGCTGGACGGCAGGGCCGCCAAGGGCAGCACCAACGAATACACGCATTTTGCCGTCAAGGCCGAGCGGAACGGGCGGGTCATCGACGCCCGCGTGCTGCACGGCGACAGGACGCTCGGGCTGTACGGCACCCAGCTGGCGGCGCACCACCACTCGTGGGGGTACGGGCAGGGGCCCAACCGCACGACGCTGGCGGGGCTTTCGCATTTTCCGGACGTCACCTTCACGGGCAGGTTCCCGTTTGCAGAGCTGACCTATCACTGCGATACCATGCCCGCCGACATACGGCTGGAAGCGTACAATCCCTTCATCCCGCAGGACGAGGACAACAGCTCTCTGCCTGCCGCGTTCTTTGACTGGACGCTGACCAATACGGCGGACGAGCCGACCGATTACACGCTGGCCTTCTCAGTCGGCAATCCCTTCCGCATCCGGGACGGCGGCTTCTGCACCTATGAGAACAGAAACGGTATATCTTCCCTGACACTGGCAAGCCGCACCCGCACGACCGCGTCGGAGGACTATTGTCAGCTGCGCGTTGCGACCGACTGCCCCGACGTGTCGTATCAGGAATACTGGTTCCGCTCCGGGTGGTTCGACGACGTGACCACGTTCTGGCGCGAATTCTCCGCGCCGGGCAGACTCAAAAACCGGCATTACGACGACGACGACCCGCGCGGGCAGCTGGACATCGGCGATATGTGTACGCTGGCGGCGCACATGACGCTGGCTCCCGGCGAAACAAGAACGCTGCACTTTATCCTGTCGTGGTACCGCCCTCACTTCGTCAAATACTGGGACGGCGCACGTCCCGTGTGGAACCACGAATACGTCCGCCGCTTTGCGGACGCGGAGGCGGTGAGCGCGTACTGCTTTGCCAATCGTGACGAGCTGTACCGCCGCAGCGCACTGTTCCGCGACGCGCTGGAGTCCATGACGCTGCCGGAGTGCGTGAAAGAGGCCGCCGCCGACAATCTGTGCGTCCTCAAAAGCGTGACCTGTCTGCGGCTGGAGAACGGCGAGTTCTACGCCTTCGAGGGCACGAACGGCAACGGCGGCTCCTGTGAGGGCACCTGCGACCACGTATGGGGGTATCAGTACGCGCTGGCGTTCCTGTTCCCGTCCTTCGCGCGGCAGATCCTCGAAACCGACTACACCTACGACCTGCGGGCGAGCGGTGAGATGATGTTCCGCACCATGCTGCCGCTCGGTTCGCCCATGTGGGACTTCCGCGCCTGCGTGGACGGACAGATGGGCAGCGTCATGCGCTTTTTCCGGGAATGGAAGCTGTCCGGCGACGGCAAATGGCTGAAAAAGTGGTGGCCGTGCGTCAGAAAGACGATAGAGTACGCGTGGAGTCCCGAGAACAGGGACAGGTGGGACCCGGACAAGACCGGCGTCATCACGGGGCGTCAGCACCACACGCTGGACGTCGAGATGTTCGGTCCCTGCTCGTGGCTGACGGGGTACTATCTCGGCGCGCTCAAGGCCGGTGCCGTCATGGCCGATTTTCTCGGCGAGGCGGACACGGCTGCGGAGTACCGCGCCATCCTCGCCCGCGGACAGGCCGCCGTGGAAAAGACGCTCTTCAATGGCAGATGGTACACGCAGCGGATCGACGTGACGGATAAAGACGTCCTTGCCCCGTTCGCCGGGGCTGACCCCGGCGTATGGTGGTACTGGAACGACGAGACGGGCGAGCTGAAATACCAGCTCGGCGAGGGCTGTGAGATCGACCAGCTGGTCGGGCAGTGGCACGCCTCCCTGATGGGACTCGGGGATATCTTCGACCCCGCACACCGCAGGACGGCGGCGGAGTCGCTGTATAAGTACAACTTCAAATCCATGCGCGAGGTGTTCAATCCCTGCCGCATATTTGCGGTCAACGATGAATGCGGCATGGAGATGTGCGTCTGGCCGGAGGGCGCATACCGCCCCAAGATACCCGTGCCGTACACGGAGGAGTGCATGACGGGCTTCGAGTACGCCGCCGCCGGGCTGATGATACAGGAGGGGCTGGTCAGCGAGGGCGTGGAGGTGATTGCCGC
>JAKSPU010000216.1 GCA_024404505.1 Clostridia bacterium | reverse complement strand
TCTTTCAAGAAGGGCTTAAGCGGGGTCCGGGGCAGAGCCCCGCGCATCCCCGGGGCGTGGGGCAGAGCCCCGGGGCACCCCCGATCCTGTTACATCTCCCACCCCGCGAGCCAATTGGCAAATACGAGGTAGATCCGCTCGTATTCGGACACGAAGGCCTCGCCCTCGTTGATGGTGTACACGTAGTCCTCGGTGTTGAAGCGCTCAACGTATTGGTACTCGTAGGTGTACTCACCGTTTTCGAGCGCCGCACGGGCACGCCCTGCAAGCGCCTCGGCCTCCCGGATGTTCGCACACAGATCGGAGAACGCGTCCGGATCGATCGCCTGCACCCGCTTGACGAGACCGTCGAAGTAGCCGTCCTTGTAGCCGTAATTGAACTGCGCTCCGTCCTTCGTGACGTAGTTCAAAGCGTCGGCGGCGTAGAGATAGTAGCCCGTCTGCAGGTTGCCGTCGGCGCTCACGTAGCTGTTGACGACGTAGGTGTTCCAAGCGCAGAGGAAGTTGAGATAATCGTACATCCCGTAGAGATCGTTGACGATGTCGCTCTCCGCCACCTTCTGCCACAGCGCCATGTCCGCGGACAGCTCCTCGGACTTGAGGATCGTGTACTCCGCGTCCACCAGCTTGAAGCTGAACTCGTAGCCGTACGGGTCGGAGAACGGCTTACCCGCCGGCGCGACCGCCAGAGTCCCCGTGACCCGGATCGCCTGCGTCGTGTAACCGAATTTCTCGTTGTTCTTCGGGTAGACCTCCATGGTGTTGGAGAGCTGCGTCGTGTTGGGCTTGCAGAACGGGCAGCTCTGGTAGGGCAGATTCATCAGGAACAGGAACGACCCGTCCGCCGGAGAGCTGGTGGCCATGTAGCCGTTGATCGTGACGACCTTGCCGTCAAGCGTCTGCAAATAATCGTAACTGGAGGCGGACTTGAAGCTCAGCCTGACCGTCTCCCCGTTCTTTTCTCCGCACGCTGAGAGCGTGAACAAAAGGCATACGCACAGGACCAGCGCCAGCCGCTGTCTGATGTTTTTCATGATGTGATACCTCCTTTTGCCCGTCAGCCGGAAAGGCTGTCCCTGCGCGCCATGACGGCGGTGCAGATGACCGTGGGCAGAACGGTCAGCAGGAAGACGCCGAGCAGAATGAGCAGCTCGACAGGATAAACGCGTCCCGGGTCAAGTACGACACCCATCCGCGCCGCGTAGTCACCCATCAGCGACAGGCACAGACGCGAAACGCCGAAGGACAGCACCGCCGAGACGATGCCGATCAGGCTGTTCTGGATGACGTACAGCAGACTGATGCGCTTCATACCGATGCCGATCAGCCGCATGAGCGCGATCTCCTTCGAGGAGTGATACATATTGAGCAGCGTGATGATGGAGATGACCATGACGTTCATCACGAGGATCACGGCGCAAAGCACGAAGACGATGTACTTCGTCGTGTCCGCCTCCTCCAGCACCCCGCGGACGGTGTCCATCGGCTCGATGGCCTGCAGCGGGAAGCTGTCCCCGTCCCGGTCCATGAAGATCCTGCCGTCATAGTCGTTGACCAGCATCATCGCGTAGGACGGATTCCGCGTCCGGACAAGCACGGCACAGACCATGCCGTCCATATCCTCGTGGTCGTGTTCTCCCCCGTGACCCTCCTCGTGGTCCTCCTCATGCTCGTGGACCTGCCAGATGGTGCGGAGCTGCGTGAATACCTGCCGGTCGTAGACCGTGTGCGTCTCGGCCAGGATGCCGACCACCTTCAGCGGCGTCGTGTGCGCTTCGCCCGCCGAGTGGCTGGTGTAGATCTCGTCGCCGACCGAGAGCCGGCAGGTCTTCGCGACCGTGCTGCCGACCACGACCTCGCACGACGAGCCGTCGTCAAACAGCCCGCCATCTGCGACGTCCCTGCTTTTCAGGAAGCCCGTCTCGGTGCCGACCACCGAGTACCCGTTGTAGCTGTCCGCCATGGCGAACGGGATGGCCTCGGTCACGCGTGTGTCCTGCCGGAGCCCCGAGACGACCTCGTAGGGGATCGTGCCGAGCGGCTCGTCGGTGAAGTACATGGTGTTCATGGCCAGCTGCGTATGGCTGCCCGCCGGACCCACGATGGCGGAGTAGTAGGCCGCCGTGCCGGAGATGCCGTCGCTGACCTGCCGCGACGTGTTGTAGGCCAGCACGGCCACGCCGCAGGACAGCACGATGGAGAGGATGACGAGCAGCGTCTGCACCTTCTTGACGGCCAGATTCTTGAGCGCGAACGTAAGCATATCAGTCACCGTCCTTTCCAGCGACGTCCTCGCGTCCGTCCGTGACTTCGTTCATGTCGATCACGTAGTCAAAGTAGTGCGCCAGCCTGTCGTCGTGGGACACGGCGATCAGCGTCCGCTCGCGCGAGACCTCGCACAGCTCACGGATGACCTGCTCCCCGATGGAGAAGTTCAGGCTGCCGGTCGGCTCGTCAGCGAGGATGATGTCGGGTGACTTGACCAGCGCGCGCACGATGGCCACGCGCTGCTTCTGTCCGCCGGACAGGTGGCGGACCTTCTTGTTTTTCTGCCCGCCGAGGCCGAGCCTGTCAAGGAGGTCCGGCGCGCCCGACGTGTCGATGCCCTCAAGCCGGAGGATGTTGACGTTGTCCATGACGGTCATGTCCTCGATCAGCTTGAAGTCCTGAAAGATATACCCGATCCGCCCGATGCGGAAGCGGTCGCGGTCCCGCTGGGACTTGGCGGTCATGGACTCGCCGTCGATGAGGATCTCGCCCGAATCGGGGGAGAGGATCCCGGCGATCATGTTCAGCAGCGTGGATTTGCCGCAGCCGGACGCGCCGAGCAGCAGGTAAGACCTGCCGGTTTCAAACGTAAGATCCCTGTACCGGATCAGCGTTTCGTTCCTGAATT
Organism: Clostridia bacterium; assembly: GCA_024404505.1. Taxonomy (GTDB): domain Bacteria; phylum Bacillota; class Clostridia; order Oscillospirales; family CAG-272; genus CAMEON01. The sequence goes on along the minus strand of JAKSPU010000216.1, from coordinate 124 downwards.
GCTTGGATAATGCTTTTATTTCGATCATTTCTTTCGTCCTTTCTTATATTTCATCCGGAAACTTAAGGAATCACCGCACAATGCACGGCTGACGCCTTGACGGCACATCTGCTTGCATAAATTC
>JAKSPU010000215.1 GCA_024404505.1 Clostridia bacterium | reverse complement strand
TGCAAGCAGATGTGCCGTCAAGGCGTCAGCCGCGCATTGTGCGGTGATGCCTTAAGCCCTTCTTTCAAGAAGGGCTTAAGCGGGGAGCGGGGCAGCGCCCCACACGCGTCCCCGGGGCCCGGGCAGAGCCCCGGCGTTCCTTTATTTATATGTTATATGTTCTGCGCCGTCCGCTCGATGATCATTTCCTGCCACTCGCGGTTGAGCGTGACGAAGCGGGCGTTCCAGCCGGAGACGCGGACGGAGAGGGTCTTGTACTCGTCGGGATGCTCCTGCGCGCGGCGCAGCACCTCGGCGTCCGAGACGTCGACCTGCATGAAGTAACCGCCGAGCGAGAGGAAGCCGCGGATGAGGCCCTCCAGCGCGGTGACACCGTTTTCGCCGTCAACGGTACCCGGGAACAGACGCATGTCCAGTGCCGCACCCGTCGTCTGACAGCACAGATCAGCCTTGCAGTAGGACTTGATGATCGCCGTCGCACCCTCGGTGTCGGTGCCCGGCGTCGGAGACGCGTTGCCCGACAGGATGTCCCCGTGCCTGCAGCCGAACGGCACCGCGAAGCGTCCCGGCGCCCACTCGATCTGCCGCCCGAAGGTCGACACACCGGCCGGGAACCAGACGGGATGCCCGCTCCGCCACGGCTCGCAAAGGGCCGCAAAATCGTTCAGGAGACGCACGGTGTAGGCGTCCGCCTCGTCGTCGTCGTTGCCGTAGCAGGCGATGTGATGCTTCACGTACTGCCGCAGCACCTCCTCGCCTTCCCAGTCGTCCTTCAGGATCTGCATCAGACGGTCGAACGTGACCTTCTTCTCCTTGAATACGAGCACATCGATCGCGTGCAGACTGTTGCCCGCGTCCGGCGCACCGCCGATGTGCGGCGACTGCACGTTGAAGTCCGGGCCGCCCTCCATATAGGGCAGCGCCCGCTCCAGACAACCGTGCTCAAACAGCGAAACCACCGTGCAGGGACACTGCGGGCTCCACGTGTCGTCCCCGTTTCTCCAACCCGGGACCCACGCGTTCAAGAGACCTACCGCGATCCCCTCGACCACGCGGCTGAGATCGGCAAGGTACGCTTTGTACAGCGACTCAAAATCGTCAAAATGCGCCGGCGTGTCGGTGTCCAGCTTCAGCGTCTGCCGCTGCAGCACCTGCAGACCGTCAAACGGGCTGTAGCTGAACCGTGTCCGTCCCGGCAGCTGGACCTCCCAGCAGCCGTCGTTGGCAAAGCTCCGCGCCTCCCGCTCGCCGTACCCCTGCTGCTTCAGCGCCTCAAGGATCAGCGGCTCGTTATAAACGGCCACGATGCCGCCGCCGTGCCGCTGCACCTCCGCCACCCGGCGGACAAGCCGCGCGGGGCTGTCCGGAGACAGACGCACCGTGATCGGATAGTCCGAGATCGCCAGCTCCTCCACGACGTCAAGGATCAGGTACGTCACCTCGTTCGTGACCTGCTCCCCGTCCTCGCCGATGCCGCCGATAACGAGATTCTGATAGTGCTGCGCGTCTCCGGAGCCGACGGGCGTCTGACTCTGGATCCACTCGCAGCCCTTGATGAAGAACGACGCCAATATCTCCCGCGCCTCATCCATGGTCAGCCGTCCCGCCGCCAGATCGGCGTCGAGATACGGCCCCAGCAGCTGGTCGATGCGTCCGAGTCCCGGCCAGTTGCCCAGCAAGCGTGTGAACGCAAAGCACTCCCACAGCGCCTGTACCGCCTCGTGGAACGTCCGCGCAGGACCGAAGGGCACCTGACACAGCAGCGCGTACAGGTCGGGGCGCGTTTCCCCGGCCGCGTCCATGTACCGCCCGTGCCACAGGCGGAAGGACTGCATCACGAGCTTGCAGCTCGCAAGGAAGTCCCGCTGCCGCGGGCGCAGGTTTTCGGCCTCGGACGCCGCGATCCGCGCGTCGACCTTGTCCTCGAGCGCGTCGAGACCGTACCGCACCGCGTCGAAGAAGTCCACCGTCAGGTGGTTGAGCGCGCCGCAGACGGGACGTCCCTCGTACTGCACCGGCAGGCAGGCGTGGATCGCCATGCCGAGCGTCGCCGCGCCGCAGACCCGCTCGGCGGGCGTCAGACGGACAGGCGCCTCGCGGCAGATCAGGTCGATGCCCGCGTCCTGCCGCTGATAATCGTTCATGTCAGCAAAGCCGGGGATCCCGTCCATCGGGAGCGCGTAGTGCGTCATCGCCTCGTCGCCGTACTTTCCGTGCAGGGATTCCCACGCGAACTGACGCGTCTCGTCCGACAGGCGGACCGGACGCGGCGTCGCGCAGGGGGTATAGAAGGTCAATTCAGACATAGCTTTCCTCCGAAATATTCATTCCGTATGACGGGGCGGGGGAAGGCATAGCTTTCCCCCGCCCGATCGTCAGAGAAGGTTCATTCCTTCCACGCGGGGATCTGGTCCTTGAACAGCTGATAGAATTCGGCGTTGGTGACGAGGACGATGTCATCGTCGTTGGCGGCCGCCTCGGTGATGGTCTTGACGAACAGCTCGAACTTGTCCCACGTATCGTAGGCATCCAGCTCGTAGCCGTGTCCCCAGACGTAGAGTACCATGTCCTCGGTGCATTTCGCCTCGATGAAACGCTTGGTCAGGCTCATCAACTGACCGTCGCTGAAGCTGCAGGTCGGCTGCCACATCATGAAGTACTCGGGCAGCTTGAAGTTGTAGGTGGACTTGACGCCGCGTCCGAAGCGGATGTCGGTGTTGGCGATGATGGTCTCGATGTTATGCTCGTTGACCTCCTGATCGCCGCCGGGATACGCCATGCCCACCGGCTTGAAGCCCATCAGCGCGGCGATGTTCTTAGCGTCCTTGCCGACCTCGTTGATCACGTTCTTGTCGTTCATGGTCTTGAGCGAGCCGTGGGACAGTGTGTGGACCTCGACGTCAAAGCCGTCGTAAATGCCGGTCTGAAGCTCCTTCTTCGTCCAGCGCAGGTGGGAAAGCCCCGGCTTGCCGACCGCGTCCGCGACCCACGTCCAGTTGGCGCCGAACAGGCCGGTGTTGATGTTGAAGGTGCAGGGGCAGCCGTACTTCT
>JAKSPU010000214.1 GCA_024404505.1 Clostridia bacterium | reverse complement strand
TGACGAAATTTCTGACGGCGCATCTGCACCGTCATCATTGTGCGGTAATGCCTATTGCTTTTTCCCCGTTTTTTTGATATACTATGGATAATCACAAAAGAAAAGAGGTCGCAAGGATGAAGCGGAAAATCGATCCCGTTCTGCGGGCAGCGTTGATCGTCTTTTGCTGCGCCGCTGCCGCGGTGCTTGCGTTGCTTCTTTTCAGACCGGCAGGGCCGGATGACTCGGCCTATCCGGTGACCGTTCATTTTATCGACGTCGGGCAGGGGGACGCCACGCTGATCCGCACGCCGGAAGGAGACATCCTGATAGACGCGGGCTCCAATCTGTCCGAGGAGAGTCTTACCGTTTACCTCGACAGCCTCGGTGTGACGCATCTGGACCTGCTCGTGCTGACGCATCTGCACGAGGATCATATAGGGGGCGCGGATGCGGTCCTCTCCTTGCTCGACGTGGATACGCTGGTGATGCCGGAGGCATCGGATGAGGACAGTGATACGGTCGTCTCCCGACGTATGAAAGACCACGTTAAGCCCGGAACGCAGGTCCGCACCGTAAAGGAGATCACGGGATTCAACGAAGGAACGGTTGACGTCACGATCCTGCCGACAGGCGCGGGAGGGAGCGAAGGCAACGCGTCAAGCCTTGTTATCCGCGTCGCGGCAGGGGATGCCGTCTTTCTCATCATGGGAGACACGGAAAAAGAGGGCGAGGACGCCCTGCTCGCAGAATACGGCGGGACAGGTCTGCTCGGGGCATCGGTGCTGCGCGTCGGACATCACGGGTCGTCCACGTCGACAGGCGGCAGCTTTCTCGATACCGTCGCTCCGGACGCTGCGGTCATATCCGTGGAGGCAGGGAACAGCTACGGTCACCCGACGGAGCGTGTGCTGTCAGCACTTCTGGATCGCGGCATAACGGTGTACAGAACGGATATCGACGGCACGGTCGTGCTGGGAACGGACGGCAAAACGGTCGTCCGCATCGCCCCAGACGGTGAAAAATGATCCCAATCGGGTGCTCTTTGTGACTTATCCCATGCTTTTCAAAGGGCAGATTGAACGAATAGCCCCTCTTTCCGCCTATAAATAATAAGAAATTGTAAATATTGACTTATTTGCATACCAAAGTCACAAAATAAGTGTTGACAAATTGGTTATGTTGTGGTATAGTTATATCATAAGATATGCACAATCATTCGTAACCCGCTTACCTGATCACAGGATTCCGTAAGCGGGGCGAATTGCCTTTATTAAGAAGTATTACGATTTTTGAGAAGGAAGGGATCGCCGATGCCGCGCTTTTTCGTGGAGCCGTCCGCTGTCCGTGGCGGCGTCGTGGTCCTGACCGGCGACAATGCCCGCCATGCGTCTTACTCGCTCCGGCTGGCTGTCGGGGACATAGTGACCGTATGCGATCAGACGCTGACGTATACCTGCCGTCTTTCACATTTCAACGGTGCGGAGGTAATGGCAGAGATCCTTTCATCACATCCGGCGGACACCGAGCCGCCGTACCGCGCCATCCTCTTTCAGGCGCTTCCTAAGGGCGACAAACTCGATACCGTGATCCAGAAGGCGGTCGAGCTGGGTGCCGCGGAGATCGTGCCGTTTGAAAGCGCGCACTGCATCATGAAGTCCAAGCCGGAGGCAGAGGACCGCAAGACCGAGAGACGTCAGAAGATCGCCGAGGAGGCTGCCAAGCAGTCCGGACGCGGGATCATTCCGACGGTCAGAAGAACGGAAACCAACTTCGCAAAGGTCATCGCGGAGGCCGCCGCCTGCGATCTTGCGCTCTTTTGCTACGAGGGCACGGGTACCTGCCCGCTGGACGTCCTGCTTGATCTGCATTTTCCACGGAACGCAGGGGCTGCGGATACGCGTCCCGTGATCGGCGTCGTCATAGGCAGTGAGGGGGGCTTTTCTCCAGAGGAGGCGGAGGCGGCCCGCGCCGCAGGCCTTATGATGACAGGCCTCGGCCCCCGCATCCTCCGGACGGAGACCGCGTCGGGCTTTGTCCTCAGCTGTCTTGCTTTCCACAGCGGCCTTTGATCCGTAACTTTTTCCGCCGGGAGATACGGGCGGAACGCGAGCATAAAAAAATGAAAATGTAAGAGAGGTAAAAAGTACATGTCTAACAGATTGTTCCAGAGCGTGATCCATCAGATGAAGGACGCCGTCGGCGGGCGCGTGATCGGCGTCATTGACGAGACGGGTGTCATCATCGCCTGTTCTGAGCTGGTCAAAATAGGAGAAGTGAGACAGAGCGTCCGGGACGAGCTTGCGTATTCCAGCGACGTGCTGGTTTCCGGCGGCTGCACCTACCGCCCCCTGACCAACGGTGCCAAGCGCGATTACGTTGCCTTTGTCGAGGGAGACGACACCGAGGCTGACATGATCTCCCATCTTCTGGCTGTCTCTCTGTCCAATATCAAGAACCTGTACGACGAGAAGTACGATAAAGGCTCCTTCATCAAGAACATCATTCTTGACAATATACTGCCCTCCGATATCTATATCAAGTCCAAGGAGCTGCACTTCAACGCCGAGGAGAGCCGCGTGGTCTTCCTCGTCAAGTTCTCCGGCCGCACCGACATGATGCCCTTCGAGATGCTGCAGAATATGTTCCCGGACAAGACCCGCGACTACATCATCAGCGTCTCCGAGCATGACGTGGTGCTGGTCAAGGAGGTCAAGGCAGGTACGGACAACAAGGAAATGGAAAAGGTCGCCGTCAACATCTCCGACACGCTTTCCTCCGAGTTCTACACCAAGGTAGCCATCGGTATCTCCACCGTCGTCGACAACATCAAGGACCTCGGCCGCGCCTACAAGGAGGCACAGATCGCCCTTGACGTCGGAAAGGTCTTTGAGACCGAGAAGAACATCGTGTTCTATGAGAACCTCGGCATCGGCCGCCTGATTTACCAGCTGCCGACCACTCTCTGCGAAATGTTCCTGCAGGAGGTCTTCAAGAAGGGAAGCCTTGAGTCTCTCGACCGTGAGACGCTCATGACCATCCAGTGCTTCTTCGAGAACAACCTCAATGTCTCCGAGACGTCCCGCAAGCTGTTCGTCCACCGCAACACGCTTGTCTACCGCC
>JAKSPU010000213.1 GCA_024404505.1 Clostridia bacterium | reverse complement strand
CCCTGCCCCTTTCCCGCAGGAACGCTGGGTAAACACCAATTTTTATGAAGAACCAACTTTATTTTTTGTGCCGTCCCGCGAGGATGAAGGGGACGTGGACCGCCGTCATGAGGACCGCGCCGAGTCCCATGAGCGACAGGAGGTATACGTACCAGCCGTGGTCGAGGTTGAGCACGGGCAGGTCCTCCATCGGAGGCTCACGGACGTACATGAAGTTGGTCCCGTAAGCCGCCAGCGCGCCGTTGACCCAGATCATCAGGAACATCAGCGCGACGAGGACGCAGACGTTGCGGGCGTAGTCGCGTACGGTCAGCGTGACCTGCTTCGTGCAGACGAAGTACAGCGCGAACCAGACGAGCCCCGCGTGGTAGACGAAGCACTGATAGGCGTCGATATCGAGGAAGTCCACTCCGTTCGTGGGGATGAGCATGGCGGCGATGCCGCCGAGCAGACCGACAGGCACGAGGAAACGGATCACGAGCGAGCGCGCCCTTTCATTCTTCGACAAGGTCAGGAAAAAGACCGCGAAGATCATCAGCGAACACAGGTGGAACGGAAGCGCCTTGGGGCCGAGGATCATCCCGCCCTCGTCGGACGCCTCCATGCTGCTCATGATCTTGGTGATTTCGCTGACGAGGCAGATCACGGTCATGATGCGGCACGCGTTGATCTGCTTCAGGCCGAGCTTCACGGCAAGGATCAGACCGGCCGTGATACACAGGGCGCACGCCCCGAGCCAAATGAAATGATTCAAAGTAAACATATATGCCTCCGCCGTACGTTGTCGCGTAAATTGTAAACCCTTTCCATCCGTTTGTCAATAGTGGTTCGTATTTTAAATAAATATTAAGTTATTTTCTGAAAAAGCATAAAGTTTTTCGGCAGAAAGCGGAATCGACGCGTCCCGGGTTGACAAAGCTGCCGGATTGTGGTATGATGGAGTCAGCCCCGCGGGAGGCCTTGCGGGGCGGAATGACGTCTGAACTGATGAGGTAATGATATGAAAAACGAAACCGAAACGTCCGGCGCCGTGACGCCGGGTCTGTCCTTCCTGTACGACGGTGTCCCCTTTGCCGACCTTGAAAAGCAGGTCGAAACGCTCCCCGACGGTGTGCGGTACACGCTGCCGGACGGGCTGGTGGTCTCCTCGATCCTCCGCTTCTTCCCGGACGAACGGGTGTACTGGTGGGTCAACCGCTGGGAGAACCCGACCGATCACGATTCCGGGCTTGTGACGGAGCTGTGGGACTGCGACGTGACCGTGCCGTTCGCGCCCGACGTCCGTCCGTCGCGCCGTGACCGGCAGGACACGTGGGAGCCGAAGTCCTTCCGCGTTTACGAGACCAAGGGTGCCAACGTCACGCAGGACGACTACTCCGCGTCGTACAGGCGTCTCTGGGACGGCGATACCTTCAAGACCTCCTGTCAGGCCGGTCGGTCCGGCTACGACAAGGCCCCCTTCCTCGATATCAACCGCAACGAGTGCGGCGTCCTGCTGGCGGTCGGCTGGACCGGTCAATGGTGCGCCGAGGTGCAGAGGACCGCGGACGCGGCCCGCATAAAGAGCGGCATCCAGTACGCGCAAAAGGGCTTCCGGATGCGTCCCGGCGAGCGCTTCCGCACGTCGTCCGCCGCGGTGATGTACTACGCGGACGGTCAGGACGAGGCGCACAACCGCTGGAGGCGCTTCATGCGGAAGATCTCTCCCGTCGGTCCGGGCAAGGCGCGCGGTGAGCAATGTCCGTTTTCCGCGATCTTCTGGGGCGGCATCCCGTCCGACCGTCTGATCGGGCGTTGGAGCAGTATCTTTGAGGCGGGCTTCCCGTTCGACACCTGCTGGATCGACGCGGGCTGGTACGAGCCGCTGCGGTCCATGACGACGGCGTCCCAGACCGCCGACTGGCCCAACGTCGGGCGCTGGGAGGTCAACCGCTCCTACCATCCCGCCGGTTACCGGGACGTGGTAGACTATCTGCACGCGCACGGCGTCGGCTTCATGGTATGGTTTGAGCCGGAGCGCATCCACACGACGGTCGGGCGTTGGACGAAGTCGCTCGACGCGGGCAAGCCCGAAGCGATCGATCAGCTGACCGCGCTCAACGAGGACGAGGTCTGCGACGCCGTGATCGGAATGGTCTCCGACAAGGTGAAGGAGCTGTCGCTGTCCGTCTACCGGCAGGACTGCAACATCGCGCCGCTCTCGTTCTGGGTACACAACGACGAGCCGGAGCGCAGCGGTGTGACCGAGATCAAATATATCAACAATCTGTACCGTTTCTGGGACACGCTGCTCGAGCGCTTCCCCTCCCTGCTGATCGACAACTGTGCCGGAGGCGGTCACCGCAACGACATCGAGATGCTGTCGCGTGCGGTCCCGCTGTGGCGGAGCGACTATCAATGCACGTGGGACTGCTGCCCCGAGGCCAACCAGATGCAGAATCAGGCGGCGGCGTGGTGGATCCCGTATGCGGGCATCGGCTACGGTCCGACGCTCGGCGACACGTACAGCTTCCGCTCGGCGTACTGCAACGGCATGACCGTGCGGACGTGGGAGCACGTCGATCCCGAGTGGGAGTTCGGTGCGTCCGGCGAGCCTGTCGCATGGGCGAAGAAATACTTTGCCGAGTACAACGGCATTCGTCGCTACTTCGCTCAAGACTACTATCCGCTCGTTCCGTTCTCCCGCGAGAACGGATCGTGGTGCGCGTCGCAGTACCATGACCCCGACACGCAGAGCGGTGTGATCCTCGCGTTCCGCCGCGCGGCCTGCCCCTTTGACTCCGTGACGGCGAAGCTGTCCGGCCTCGACGCCGCCAGAACGTACACGTTCACCGATGCCGATACCGGCGCCGTGTTCTCCGCTTCCGGCCGCGAACTGATGTCCGGTGGTCTGCGGCTGGTCATCGGTGAGGCAAGAGGTTCACTGCTGCTTAAATATGAGTAAGGGGAACGCCTCGCGCGTTCCGCGCTCGGGGACCTACCCCCCGGCCCCCTCCCGTGCGCGGGAGGGGGAGATTTTTGCTTTCTCAGCAAGGGGAAGGGCTGCTGCGGCAGCCCTTCCCCTTGCATCCTCATCCCGGGATGCCGCGCCCGTGGGCGCGGAGATGAGTACCGCGTCTCCCGCGTCCCCGCAGGATGAGGGTGCAGGGAGAAGGGAGCGGCGAAGCCGCTCCC
>JAKSPU010000212.1 GCA_024404505.1 Clostridia bacterium | reverse complement strand
GCGGTGACTCCCGCACGAAGGAATTTTGTAAAATATTACGGAATTTATGCAAGCATATGTGCCGTCAAGGCGTCAGCCGTGCATTGTGCGGTGATGCCTTAAATCCCTTGAACATTGACCTGTTTCATTATAACATAAGTCCGGACAGTTTTCAATAGAGTACGCATAAAATAGTCTGCTCCCGGATAGCGGATCCTCACGAAAACGGATGCCCCGTCCCGCGCCCGTCCGTTCAGCCGGAAAAACACGACGCGTTCGGACCAAATCAAAATAAATAACCGCTTTTGACAAAAACCGACTTGCAAACCGGCGGCCGACGTGGTATAATGAAACCGGGGATCTCCATCCCTCGGAACAAGACGGAGTCAGCGTGAAACATTCAGGAATCACTTCTCTGAAAATATACGGTTTCACGCCGCACTTTGTGCCCCTTCGCACGAAGTGCCGAAAGGTATAGGAATCTGATATGAAAAAGACGTGGATATGGGCAGCCGCGTTATCCCTTGCTGCCGTGCTCGTGCTGACAACAGTAGCCGTATTTGCGGAACCCGCCGGGAACGGGACGGAAGAAAATCTGTTCTCCGCGGACGATTTCCTGCAATCCTATTTCCGGGAGGACCCGTCCCGCCCCGGCACGTTCACAAACGGAGGCGTGACGACCGGCTCCGAGACCTTTGAAACGGCGGGGCTGACCACAAATTACACCTTCAGCGGTCACGTAAAGGTCGTGAAGATCGGCACGCAGCCGTGGAACGGCATCCGCATCATCATCGGCGCGTCCGCAGCGGGCACGAACAAGCTGGTCGTGACCAAGTCCATGGACACGCGCCTCGAGTTCAAGGGCGGCAACGTCGGCGACGCGACCTACCGTGCGGTGCGTCTGCCGCTCGCGGACGGCACCGAGTTCGACTACCGCGTAGAGCGGGACGGCAGCCACGTCCTGTTCTACCTCAACGACGAGCTGCAGGCCGACCTTACGGTCGACCCGTCCCTCGACACCTTCAGCAAGACCGAGGGCTATAACCTCGGCTTCGAGGCGAGCGACTGTCATCTTGAAATATCGGACATCGTCGTCACCTGTCCCGACGCCGGGAAGCGGATCGAGGAGGAGTCCGAAAAAGCGGCCACGGAGGCCCCGACCGGGGAGCCTGACGAGCCCGGAACGGGGGAGAAACTCGGTATGTACGAGCAAACGATCACGCACCTGACCGCCACCGACGCGCTGGACAGAACGACCGGCCGCGTCGACGGCTTCCGGAACGATAAGTACGTCGGTCTGTTCTACTTCACTTGGTTCAACAGCCCCGTCGCGGGACAGAAGCAGGTACACGACATCACCAAGATCCTGCCCGAGGACGCCGACGAGCTGTTCAGCATCACGTCGAAAAAGTACCCCCTGACGGAGTTCTATTACTTCAACGAGCCGCTGTACGGCTACTACTCCTCCACGGATGAGTACGTCATCCGTAAGCACCTCGAGCTGTTCATCGCCGCCGACGTGGATTTCCTCGCGCTGGACTTCACCAACGCCATCTACTACGGCGAGGCGCTGCAGAAGATGCTCGATATCTACCTTGAGTACCAGCAGGCCGGTTGGAAGGTGCCGCAGTTCATGCTGTTCACCAATCTCCAATCGGGTACGATCATCACGCAGGCCTACAAGCAGTTCTATAACTCCGGAAAATACGATACTCTCTGGTTCCGCGCGGACGGTGATAAGCCGTACGTCATCGGCTGGGAGAATGAACTCGGCCCGTCCCTGCGGGAGTATTTTTCCGTGCGTCCGCCCCAGTGGCCGAACGCGGAGTACATGGAGAACGGCTGGCCCTACGTCGACCTCAAGAAGCCCCAGCCCGTCTACGCGGACAACCTCATGAGCGCGTCCGTTGCGCAGCATACCGGTGACGCGTTCAGCTTCTCCATAAGGGGCACGGGCGGTCAGAAGCATACGAGTCAGGGACGCGGCTACACCAAAACGAAGCGCAAGAACGGAAACGTCGAGGCGATCGTCCGTGGTGATAACCTGCAGGAGGAGTTCGATACCGCCATCGAGAAGGACGCAAAGATCCTGTTCGTCACCGGATGGAACGAGTGGATCGCCCAGAAGCTGACGGCGGAATGGTCCGATGTCGCGTTCTGGGTCGACACCTTCAACACCGAGTTCTCCCGTGACATCGAGATGACCAAGTCCGCGGGCTACGTCTCCGACGGGAACGGCGGCTACACGGAGGAGGGCTACGGCGATAACTTCTACATCCAGCTCGTTTCCAACATCCGCAGGTTCAAGGGCGTTGAGGCCGATCCCGCGCGCAGCGACGGCAAGATCGGGTACACCAATATCGCCCTGAACGGCTACGGACGCGACTCCTACGGCATCATAAAGACCGAGGACTGCTACTATACACAGGCGGCCCCCGATAATTTCGTCAAGTCGGTCACGGTCGACCACGACGACAAGTCGCTGTTCATGACCGTCACCTGCGCGGAGGATATCAGGGATCTGTCCGCCGCTGACACGCTGAACGTCCTGATCGGACTTACCGGCTCCGAGGCCGAGGCGTGGGAGCATTTCAACTATAAGGTCTGCGGCTACGCCGACGGCTCCGCCTCGCTGATGGCGGTAAAGGACGGCGGCTGGGCCGAGACCGCAAAGGTATCCTATACCGTGTCCGGCTCCGTGCTGACGCTGACCCTGCCGCGGGACGCCGTCGGCGCTTCCGGCAGCTTCGATCTGTACTTCAAGGTGACCGACAGCATCGAGAAGCCGACGGAGATGCTTGACTACTACGTCTCCGGCTGCTCCGCGCCGCTCGGACGCCTCGCGTACACCTATACGGTCAAGGAAGCGGAAATCGAAACCGAGACCGAAACCATGCCCGAAACCGCACCCGATACGGAGCCTGTGACCGTCCCGTCTGCGACGGAGCCGGAGACCGGCAAGACCGACGCACGCGGCTGCAAGTCCTCTGCGGGCGCAGCGGCATTCCTTCTGACCGCAGCAGCGGCAGTTGCCGTGAGGAAGAAGAAAACCATTCTGTAAGCTTCACGTGTTACAATATGAAACGCGGTTGAGCAGTCCCGAAAGGGAGCGCTCAACCGCTTACTTTAGGCGTCAGCCGTGCATTGTGCGGTGATGCCTTAAGGCATTACCGCACAATGATGACGGTGCAGATGCGCCGTCA
>JAKSPU010000211.1 GCA_024404505.1 Clostridia bacterium | reverse complement strand
CGCATCTGTACCGTCATCATTGTGCGGTAATGCCTTAAGGATCCCAAGAACTTTCATAAAAGATTATTGACCGAGGTTGAGTTTACGCCGGACGAGATTGGCAGACTTACGTTCCCCCGTTCTCCGGGATGAGGAGACCGAGGGGAAGGGGCGCAGCAGCGCCCCTTCCCCTCGGTGAAAAAGTAAAAAATCTCCCCCTCCCGCCGGGCGGGAGGGGGTCGGGGGGTAGGTCCCCGAGCGCGGGACGCGCGAGGCGTTCCCCCGCTCCCCCGGAGCGAATTTCAACATCACACGAGGTTCACTATGACCGAAACACTGCTTATCACACGCTTGCAGCGCTTCTCCACCCAGGACGGTCCCGGTATCCGGACGACGGTCTTCCTGCAGGGCTGCCCGCTGCGCTGCGCGTGGTGTCACAATCCCGAAACACAGCCGGTCCGGCCCGTGCTGGTCTGGACGCCGCAGGACTGCATCGGCTGCGGGGCGTGCGTATCCGCCTGCCCGACGCGGGCGCGGTACGTCAACGCTGACAGACAGCTGATCTACGACCGCACCCTCTGCACGGGCTGCGGCGAGTGCGCGCCGGAATGTCCCACGGGTGCCTGCGAGCTGTCCGCCGGACGTATGACGGTGGACGCACTCCTGCGGGAACTCCGGAAGGACGAGGCGTTTTTCGGAGAAAGCGGCGGAGTGACGCTGTCCGGCGGGGAGCCGCTGCTCCAGCCGGGCGTGATCGCCCTGATGGCGGCGATCAAGGAGGCCGGGCTGCATCTGGCGGTCGAGACGGCCGGCGCGGTGTCTCCGGACCGCATCCGGGCGGCGGCGCCGTACGTGGATCTATGGCTGTACGACGTCAAGGATACGGACGCGGAGCGTCTGAAGGCCATGACGGGCGGCGATCTTGACCGTATCACGGACAACCTGCGGCTGTGCGACAGTGTGACAGGCGGGACGATCCGTCTGCGGTGCATCATGGTCAGGGGTGTGAACATGGACGACGCGCATTATGCCGGGATCGCGGCGCTGTACCGCGGGCTGGCGCACGCGGAGGGCGTCGACCTCCTGCCGTACCATGCATATGCCGGGTCAAAGGCGGAGCGCGTGGGGCTGCCGGACAACGGACGCCGGGAGTGGATCCCGACGGCGGAGGACATGGAACGCGCCGGAGAGGCCCTGCGGACACAAGGTGTCAGATTATCATAAAAAGGCGGTATGACTATGGAGATCAAGAAAACGTACACTCCGGAGCAGCTCAAGATCCTGCGTCTTCTGGCGAAGGAATACCCTTCTATCCCGCTGGCGAGCGCGACGCTGGTCAACCTGACCGCGCTCTGCAATCTGCCCAAGGGGACCGAGCATTTCATGAGCGACCTCCACGGTGAATCCGAGGCGTTCGAGCATATCCTGAACAACTGCTCCGGCGTCATCCGCGAGAAGGTGGACACCGTGTTCTACCGCACCATGTCGGAGCGGGAGCGGCGGGCGCTCTGCACGCTGATCTACTACCCGACGGAGAAGATCGAGGAGATGCGCGCCGCCGGCGCGGACACCGGGGATTGGTACCGGGTCACGCTGTACAGGCTCGTTGACCTGTCCCGCTCGGTGGCGTCCAAGTACACGCGTGCGAAAGTGCGTCAGGCGCTGCCCGAGGATTTCCAATATATCATCGACGAGCTGCTGCACACCTCGGGCGAGGAGCACGACAAGCAGGCGTACTACGAGAAGATCATCGACACGGTGATCGAGGTCGGGCAGGGCGGCGCGTTCATCGAGGCGCTGTGCCGTCTGATCAAGCGCATGGCCGTGGACTGTCTGCACGTCGTGGGCGACATCTACGACCGCGGCCTCCACGCGGACAGGATCCTCGATATGCTGATCGGGCATCACAAGGTGGACATCCAGTGGGGCAACCACGACATCGTCTGGATGGGTGCCGCGGCGGGCAGCCCGGCGTGTGTGGCGACGGTGCTGAACTCGGCGCTGCAGTACAACACGCTGGCCATCATCGAGAACACCTACGGCATCAGTCTGCGTGACCTGATCGGCTTTGCGCAGGAGACGTACCGGGGCAGCACGTGGTTCATGCCGCGCACGGAGGATGACGCGTACTACGTCAAGAACAGGATGCAGACGCTGTCGATGGCGCACAAGGCGATCGCCATCATCATGTTCAAGCTGGAGGGCCAGCTGATCCGGCGGCACCCGGAGTACCGGATGGACGACAGGCTGCTGCTGGACAGGATCGACTACGCGGCGCAGACCGTGACGATCGACGGCGTGACCTACCCGCTCAACGACGGTCACTTCCCGACGATAGACCCTGCCGACCCGTACCGGCTGACCGACGGTGAGGAGAGTCTCATGTCGTCGCTGACCTACGCGTTCCGGCACAGCAAGCCGCTCCGCCGGCACATCGACTTTTTATACAACTGCGGCAGTCTGTACAAGGCCTTCAACGGCAACCTCCTGTTCCACGGCTGCGTGCCTATGACGGAAGGCGGCTGCTTTGACGAGGTCGCGGTCAGGGACGGGCAGGTGCTGTCCGGCCGTTCGTGGCTGGACTACTGCGACAAGACGGCCCGCGACGCCTACTACGAAGGCGGCCAGGACGCGCTTGATTTCATGTATTACCTGTGGTGCGGCAAGCAGAGTCCGTTGTTCGGGCGGTCGAGGATGACGACCTTCGAGCGGTACTTCGTGGCGGACAAGGATGCGTGGACGGAGGTCAAGAATCCGTACTACGATCTCGTGGAGGACTACGACAACGCCGTGCTGATCCTGAAGGAATTCGGTCTTGACCCGGAGACGGCGCACATCATCAACGGTCACGTGCCCGTGAAGGCGGCGAAGGGCGAGCATCCCGTCAAGGCGCGCGGGCGGTACATCCGCATCGACGGCGGCTTCTGCCGTGCGTACCACGACACGACCGGCATTGCCGGATACACGCTGATCTACTCGTCGAAGGGTCTGCGTCTCGTGTCCCACTCGCCGTTTGAGGGCAAGCAGGCGGCGACAAGAGAAAACCGCGACATCCTCGCCGCGGACGACGTGATCTTCGAGATGATGACCCAGCGGATGCTTGTCCGCGATACGGACGCCGGCAAGGCCTTCCTTGACCGTATGAACGACCTCCACGCCCTGCTCGACGCCTATCGGGAAGGTATCGTGAGTCCGGAGCAGTAAGGGATGCGTTCGTGGGGCGCGCCGGAGAACGCCGGGGCGCTGCCCCGGA
>JAKSPU010000210.1 GCA_024404505.1 Clostridia bacterium | reverse complement strand
AAGGGAGCGGCTGCGCCGCTCCCTTCTCCCTGCACCCTCATCCTGCGGGAAGCGGAGAACGACCAAGAAGAAAAGGCAGGTGCCCATGACGGCACCCACCTGTCTCTTTCAGCGTAAACTCAACCTCGGTTATCCTTTACCCTGTATAAAAGTTCTTGGGATCCTTAAGCCCTTCTTTCAAGAAGGGCTTAAGCGGGGTCCGGGGCAGAGCCCCGCGCGTCCTCGGGGTCCGGGGCAGAGCCCCGGCGTTCCCCGTTTGCGGGGCAGAGCCCCACATTCGTTACCTTATCCCCGCCCGTCGATATAGTCACAGGCAGCCAGCGCGGCGACGGCACCGTCGGAAGCGGCGGTCGTGACCTGACGGATGCGCTTGGTGCGGCAGTCACCGGCGACGAAAACGCCGGGCGTTGCGGTCAGACAGGACTCGTCGGCATCGGCATAGCCGCGCTTGTCAAGGGCGATCAGATCGGCAAACGGCTCGTTCTGCGGGATCAGACCGATGGCAACGAACAGACCGTCCAGCAGAAGATCCGAGACGGCACCGTCAGCCTCGCGGCGGACGCGGATGCCCTTGAAGCTGTCCTCGCCGAGAACGCTGTCCACCACCGTGCCGAGAATGACCTTCACGTTCCCCTTCGCGGCAAGCTGATCGCAGAGCTGCTTCTCGCCGGTCAGGAAATCGAGATTCTGCACCACGGTGACCTGCCTGGCAAGATCCGCCAAGAGGAGCGCCTCCTGAAGCGCCGAGTTGCCGCCGCCGATGACAGCAACGTCCATGTCGCGGTAAAACGCACCGTCGCACACCGCACAGAAGGAAATGCCGTCGCCGATGAAACGCTCCTCGTTCGGAACGCCGAGCGTCCGGTGACGCGCACCGGCGGCAATGATGACAGCCTTCGCTTCAAACTCGCCCTCGTCCGTCACGACGACCTTGACGTCACCGTTCCGGATGCCGGTGACGGTGCAGGACTCGAATTCGACCCCCTGCGCGATGGCCTGCTCGACCAGCTTGTCCGCAAACTCATTGCCGGACAGCGCGGTGAAGCCGGGAATGTTCTCCACCTTGGGGGAGAAGGTGATCTGTCCGCCGAAAGCACCCTTCTCAAGGACGACGACGGTCTTGTTGGCACGGCGGGCGTACACGGCAGCGGTCAGACCCGCGGGGCCCGCGCCGACGATCGCAATATCATAGTACATACTCTCTGCTGTTCCTTTCTGTGTCGGGGTGCGCCCCGGATTCAAACGTGCCTTGCTCATCCGGGGACGGGCAAGGCACGCTTTTACATGGATGTGGTCCTATGCGGCTATTATGCGTTCAGGAACTTCTTGATGTCCGAAACGCCGGTATACTTCTGCGCCTCTCCGTTCGTGACGACCACGAGCGTGGGTGCCTGACGGATGCCGAACCTGCGCGCCTTCTCGGGCTCGTCGTTGGCGTAGACCTTCTCGTAGATCACGCCGGCCTTGTCGAGCGCGGCCGCGGCGATCTTGCAGTTGGGGCAGGTGGCGGTGGCGAACAGGTAAACGGCGTCTCCGCACGCCTCTTCAGCGGCTGCGGCGGGTGCCTCGACGGCCACACCGTCCTCCTTGGGACCGACGTGCGTCAGCACGGAACGGCCGATATCGTACACCTTGCGGTCCTTGTACTCCTGCGTCTTGCCGTCGTTCCAGTTCTTGACGGGACGGTAGTAGCCGGTGATGCGGCTGTACACCTCGGTGACCTCACCGCAGATCGGGCAGACCTTCTGCTCGCCGGTCAGGTAGCCGTGCGTCCGGCAGACGGAGTAGGTGGGCGACATGGTGTAGTAGGGCAACTTGTAGTTCTCGGCGATCTTGCGGACAAGGTTGGCGGCTGCCTTCCAGTCGGGCAGCTTCTCGCCGAGGAACGCGTGGAAGACCGTACCGGAGGTGTACAGCGTCTGCAGCTCGTCCTGAATGTCGAGCGCGGAGAAGATGTCCTCGGTATAGCCGACCGGCAGGTGAGAGCTGTTGGTGTAGTAGGGCGTGTCGTCCTCGGACTTGGCAGCGGTGACGATGTCGGGGTACTTCTCCTTGTCGTGCTTGGCAAGACGGAAGGCGGTGGACTCGGCGGGCGTAGCCTCGAGGTTGTAGAGGTCGCCGTACTGCTCCTGATAGTCGGACAGGCGCTCACGCATATGGTTGAGGACCTCGATCGTGAACTGCTGCGCCTCCTCGTGCGTCAGATTCTTGTTGATCCACGCCGCGTTGAGGCAGGCCTCGTTCATACCGACCAGACCGATGGTCGAGAAGTGGTTGTTGAAGGTGCCGAGGTACCGCTTGGTGTAGGGATACAGACCGTTCTCAAGCAGGTTGGTGATGACGTTGCGCTTGATCTTGAGGGACCGGGCGGAGATGTCCATCATCTTGTCGAGACGGGCAAAGAAATCCTTCTTGCTCTTGGCAAGGTAGGCGATGCGGGGCATATTGATGGTCACGACGCCGATGGAGCCGGTGGACTCGCCGGAGCCGAAGTAGCCGCCGGACTTCTTGCGCAGCTCGCGCAGGTCAAGGCGCAGGCGGCAGCACATCGAACGGACGTCGTTGGGCTCCATATCGGAGTTGATATAGTTGGAGAAGTACGGCGTACCGTACTTGGCCGTCATCTCGAACAGCAGCTTGTTGTTCTCGGTCTCGGACCAGTCGAAGTTCTTCGTGATGGAATAGGTGGGGATGGGATACTGGAAGCCGCGGCCGTTGGCGTCGCCCTCGATCATGATCTCGATGAACGCCTTGTTGACCATGTCCATTTCCTTCTGGCAGTCCTTGTACTTGAAGTCCACTTCCCTGCCGCCGACGATGCAGTTCAGCTCGGCGAGGTCGGCCGGGACGGTCCAGTCAAGGGTGATGTTGGAGAAGGGTGCCTGCGTGCCCCAGCGGGAGGGCGTGTTGACGCCGTAAATGAAGGACTGGATGCACTGCTTGACTTCCTTGTAGGGCAGGTTGTCGATCTTGACGAACGGCGCGAGGTAGGTATCAAAGGAGGAGAATGCCTGTGCGCCGGCCCACTCGTTCTGCATGATGCCGAGGAAGTTGACCATCTGGTTGCACAGGGTGGACAGGTGGGACGCGGGGGAGGACGTGATCTTGCCCTCGACGCCGCCGAGGCCCTCCTGGATCAGCTGCTTGAGGGACCAGCCGGCGCAGTAGCCGGTCAGCATGGACAGGTCGTGCAGGTGGATATCCGCGTTGCGGTGCGCGTTGCCGATCTCGTCGTCGTAGACCTCGCTCAGCCAGTAGTTGGCGGTGATGGCGCCGGAGTTGGAGAGGATCAGACCG
>JAKSPU010000021.1 GCA_024404505.1 Clostridia bacterium | reverse complement strand
GGGCTTAGGCGGGTTGCGGGGTGGGTCCCTTCAGGCGCCCCCCGGGGTCCGGGGGGG
Source organism: Clostridia bacterium (assembly GCA_024404505.1). Taxonomy (GTDB): domain Bacteria; phylum Bacillota; class Clostridia; order Oscillospirales; family CAG-272; genus CAMEON01. Next base: position 29,400 of record JAKSPU010000021.1, on the reverse strand, counting down.
AGCCCCGGAAACGACCCCCCGGGGTGTGGGGCAGCGCCCCACATAGTTACTTATACTCAACATCCACACTGACGGACGTAGCGTCGAAGGCTGTCTCCCTGTCCGGATTGAGGGCAAAGGCGATCTCGTCTCCGGCGGAGACCGTCAGGGAGAGGGAACCGGCGGCGGGGGAGGAGAAGCCGACCTTTATATACTTGGCGTCCTCGGGCCAGACGCGCGTACCGTTCAGCATGATGCAGAACTGGACGCCGGTCGACTGGGCGGAGATGAGGGAGGCGGTATACGAATAGACGACTTCTCCGTCCTTCGGCGCGGTGAAGACGAGCGCGGACTCGACACCGCTGTCCGGGTGCATGGAGCCGTCCGACATGATGAGCGCATAAGCGGCTTCACCCTGCCAGCGGTTGTTTGCGGCGTCCCACGTCATCGGAATGAACTTCTTGCGGGTGTAGCTCATGTAGGAGAAATTCCCATCGCCCTGCTTGGAGGAGAACGACGCGGGGAAGCTGAAGACGTCGGACGGGGACACGGGCCTGCGTGTCGTCAGATCGTCCGTCAGACGGATATAAACGAAGCGCCCGCCGTCGGAAAGCCCCGTGTACTGACCGAGTACAAAATTGGCGGAGCCGCGGCGGTAAACGTCGTACAGAGAAAGCTCCAGAACGGGCGAGTCCTCCGTCATCTGAAGGACGGCAGGATGATCTTTTGCCAGCCACGTGTCGGCGATCTCCTGCCAGACGGGCTTATAGGCTTCAAATTTCTCATCAATGCCGAAGTTGGCAACGCTCACGTAGGTCGCACCACGTTCAAAGCACTCAAGTCCCTGACGCAGATAGTTCTCGGGGGAAGCGCCGACCTGCGTCGGACCGTCGATCTCCTGCGCCAGCTGCACGCGGGACGGCAGAACGGAGCGGATGTAGTCCATCGACCAGCAGTGATCCATCGTCGGGCCGTCGTCCACCCACAGCACGTCTACCTTCTCGCAGAGATCTGCAAAGCCGAGCGTCCCGCGGCCGCGGGACGCGGCGTCCCAGACGCAGCCTAATTGTATGGCGATCTTCGTGTCGGGACAGACAGCCTTCTGCGCGTCGGAAAGACGGTCGATCGCGCCCTTCAGCTGCTCGTGACGGAATTGATACCAGAGCAGCCCGAGCGCACTCGTATCGGACATGGCAGGTGCCGATACGGCACTGTAGGAGGCGTACCCCGTGCCGATAGCCTTATTCAGATCACCGATGCCGCCGTACCGCGCGGAAAGCCACGTGCGGAACTGCGCGACAGCCGCGTCGGAATAATCGTAGTCGCCGACGATGAAATACTCCGTCTCCGCGTACAGACTGAAGCAGGGGAGATACAACAGGATGTCCGATCCGAACAGCCCGTCAAAATGCTCGACCGTCGCGGCGTATGCCTTGACAGCGGCGTCCATCGCGTAGTCGCAGGAGAAGGAGATCTGCATACGCGGGACGTATGCGCCGCCGGAGTAGACCTTGCCCTCGTAGGTGTGCATGAACGCCTCGTCAGGGAAGAAGTGACCGGCATAATCCCGCGTCAGATCAATGGAGCAGAGCGCCTTCATGCCCTTTTGGTTGATGACGTAGTCGAACATCTCCTCAAAGCCGGACCAATCGTACACGCCCGAGGTCTTCTCGAAGAGGAACCACGGCATGTGGATCTTGATGGCGTTGAAGCCGGCTTCCTGCGCGGCGTCCACGGCGGCTTCAAAGTCGCGCTGGCTGTTTTTGATGAAGTTCCAGATGCGGAAAACGAAATACCGCTCTTCGATCTCCGGATTTTTCAGCTCAACGGTGGGTTCCTCCGGCCCGGTTCCGACTTCGGTATCGGTCGGGACCACGGGCGCTTCCGTGCCTGTTTCGACGTCTGTCATGGCTTCACTGCCTCCTTCGGCCTTTGTTTCGGTCGGTGCGTCGGTGTCCGTCTCTGCCGGAGGGCCCTGCTCCGGACCGCACGCGGTGAGCAGGACAGTGCCGAGCAAAAGGAGCGCCGACAGAAGTCTGATCATTGTTTTCTTCATGTTCGTTTCCTCACTTTCGTTTACGGGACGGATCTCATTCAGGAACGATCTCCGCGATGCCGACTGCCTCCGTGCCGAACGTCATCACCACACGGGCAGCGCCGGCGCAATCGACGATCATCTCACGCGCGGGTCCGGGCGAAGCAAGCACCTTGCCGGACGCGTCCAGCACCTGTACCGTGAGGCCACCCTGCGCGGGCAGCTTCACGAACAGCACGTGCAGAGACGCGCAGCCGGAGACGTCGACCGTCAGCGTATGGCCTGCGGCCTTGGCCGGGTCGGGACTGAAGACCGACATGACGCTGCCGTCGGTCAGCGCGAGCAGATCGTAGGGCTGAACAAACGGCATATCGGTCGTAACGATCCCGCCTCCGCTCTCCGCACACCGTGCAGAGAAATCGGACACGGTGACCCAGTAGATCTGGGCCGCGCGGCAGATGAGCCGGATATAGCGGGCGCTGATGCTGACCTGCTTCGTCAGTGAGGGCGACGTGACCTTGCAGATCGACATCCACGCTTTGCCATCGGTCGAGTACATCAGCTCGGCGTCGTGCATATAGTCATCGTTGTGTCCGCCGACACCGCTTTTGAGACGGATCTCCTCCACCTTCTGTACCGTGCCGAGGTCGATCTGGAGGTAATTGCCGGGATTGGGCGCACCGGCTGACCAGAAGAAGGTGCTGTCCGCGCCGTCGGAGGCACAGCCGATCGTGTAGGTCTCGTAGGTCGGCATATCCGTCGACAGCCCGATGCCGGACGCGGAGCCGCTGCCCTCAAAGCCGAACAGCCCGTTGATCTTTCCGCCGAGCGTCGGGATCCACGCGGTCAACGCGGACGGTGACACGGAGCGTGTGTTCTGAGCGATGGAGGCCTGTGCATCGAGATACGCGTCGAGCTTTTCAAGCAAAGCACCGACGTTCCCGCTTCCCGCGGACTGCATATCAAGGAACGCAATGCCGGCGGAGGCCATGGCGGACATCTTGTCCAACCACGGGGAGATCTCGGTCACGAGCCTCGGGTATCCTCCGGCGCGGATGGCGTCGGCAGAAGTGACAAGTTCTTCAAGGGAAGCACGCAGGGCGTCGGCGTTGCCGGCGTCCGGCTTGCGCTTGTAAGCGTCGATCAGGCGGGCGAGCGCCGTGCTGTTCTTCTGACCGTTCATCGGGGACGCGCCGGTCAGATCGATGAAGCGGTGCAGCTCGTCGGCGATCCCGGGATACAGCGCCTTTTCCGCCGCGGCAAGCGAGGCGTCCGCCCGGTACGCGGTCGGATTCCACAGGTAGTCCGCGGTCGTGAAGAGCGGGATCAGGGAGGCGTATCCCTGATTCATCGGGTTGGAAAGAAGCCCCGTCACGGACTCGTCGAGATCGGCTGACAGGCCGCGCGCCGCGTCCATAAACAGGTTGTCGGGCTGACCGTCGTTGACGGGATAATTCCACCAGATCAGCACCCGGCGTCCGTAAAGCCCGTTGATCTTCTTCAGATTGGACGGGCGGATATCGGCGGACAGCACGCCGGTGCCGGTCCACATCAGCTCGATATCGGGGTCGAGCAGCGGTGCGAAGGCGTCCGTGTACCCGGTCAGCATCGCGTCGCAGAACTCCGGCGTGATGGCGATGAGATCGGAAACGCCCTCGTGCGTCCCGACGAACCGCTCCTCGAAATCGTTGAGCAGCTTTGCGTGTCCCTCCGCGTTCAGCGTCGGGATGTCGTCGAGCAGGATCGCGAAGTCGCGCACGCCCAGCTCATACATGGATTCGCATTTTTTGCACAACGCCTCGAAATCCTTCTCGTAGCGCGTGCCCAGATCCATGTCGAGTCCGGGCGAGATGGCGTAGACGAACTTCACGCGGTTTTCAGCCGCCGTGTCGATCAGCTCCCGCATCCGCTTCAGCTCCTTGCCGGTGTAGGAGGCGCGCCACTCGGACCTGTGCTTCGGATCGTCCTTCGGCGCGTACATATAGGTGTTCATCTTGTTCCGCCCCATAAAGGCGAACAGATCGAGCCGGTACTCGTGCGTCCACGCGACGCCGTAGAAGCCCTCGATCACACCGCGGACGGGCATCACGGGTGCGTCCGTGACCGTGACGACGGGCAGGACGCCGTCCGCGTACAGCTGCGACAGCGTGCAGAGCGCGTAGAACGCGCCGCGGTCGGAGCCGGCGGTCACCGTGACTCCGTCCGGGGTGACGGACAGGACGTACCCCTCATCCGGGCAAGTGTCGAACTGCCCGGAGAGGTCGCCGAGCGTGACCGTCAGCGGAAGCCCGCTGTCCCCGGCCGGAAGCCCGAGAGCGGTCAGTACGTCGACGTACCCGCCGGCAGTGTCACCGACCGGCGCCAGCGCGGGGCAGGGAACAGCCGTCACGCTGTCGCCCGGCGCGGCACTCATCTCCTTCGGCGTCGGGTAGACCGCGGCGATCACGCAGACCGCTGCCTCCGGCTGCGTTTCCGCCTCGGAGTCAGGCCCGGTCACGGCTTCCGTGGCTTCGTTGACGTCGGTCGGGGCTTGAGTCGGCGTATCCGAGGCTGACGTATCCGTCGGAGCCGTAGGGGTTTCATCGCCGCCGTCCCGGCAGGCGGTCAGACACGGGAGAGCGGTCAGAAGCAGGATACAGATGCACAGAAAACAGATTCGTTTCATACGGGAGGCTCCTTTCCGTAAATAGCGTTTTCGGTTTTATACCTTGGTCTTCAGGACGTCGTCCGTGCCGCGCGGGATCATCCGGTACGTCCCGGAAGCGAGTGCGCGCTCGGTGAATCCGTCCTCAAACCGCCAGCTGTCCACGGCGCGGATGAGACCGTGCGCCCCGGCGGGGACGTCCACGGTCAGAAGGACGCTGCTGCCGTCCCGCTGCCACGACACGGACAGGCGTCCGCAGTTGAGCGCGGTATACGCGCCTGCGTGGTCGAGCTGCGGGATCAGGCGCGGCGAGACCTCGACCTCGTTCGGGTCCGTCAGGTACGGGTTGACCTTGATGCCGCCGAGCTCGCGGGAGAACCACGAGATCACGTCGCCCCAGAAGTGGTGATTGCGCGAGTTGATGCCCCTGCCCTTGGGGATGAAGTCCTCGAACAGAGAGGTCGCGTCAAGCTCGGTGAACCAGTAGGCGAAGGACGGGTACCGCTCGGTGCGGATCATGTCAAAGGCGAGATCGCTGCGTCCGAACGCGGACAGCACGTGGAACAAAGCGCGCGCACCCAGCACGCCGACGTCCATGAGTCCCTTATTGTCTCCGATCATGCGTACCAGCTCGTCGAACGCCGCGCGTCGCTCGCCCGGCTCGAATACGCCGTAGAACAGCGCCATAGCCTGACTCGTCTGGCAGTTCCCGCACGCGATCAGCGTGTCCGGGTCGATGAGACGGGCCCGGACGCAGCGGCGCAGATCGGCAAAGAGCGCGTGGGCGTAGTCCGCCTCAAAGCCCATGCCGACGGCGCGGAACAGCACCTCAGCCTTGCGGCACAGATCCATCGAAATGACGGAATCCGTGAAGATCAGCGGGGACAGCGGGCTCGGCCTTCCCGTGTGGCACCAATCTCCGAGTCCGATGGCCAGAAGCCCATTCCCGTCGCGGCGGGTGGTCAGGTAGTGCAGGTAGCGCAGCATCGCGGACGCGGACAGCCGGATCGACTCCGTGTCGCCGCGGTATTGGTACAGGAAGTAGGGCAGCCAGATCAGGATGCTGTCCCACGCGGGGCCGTTGCCCCATTGGTACCCCCAGCCGCCGGTCGGGATGATGCCGGGCAGCGCACCGTCCGTCCGCTGCTCCATGACGATGCAGCGCAGCCATTCGCGGTAGGAGGCGTCCGCCCGGAAGCGGGACAGCACCTGCTCGACGGACAGCGCCGCGTCGGCGGTCCAGCCGTTTTTCTCGCGGTGCGGGCAGTCGGTGGGGAAGTAGTAGAAGTTGGCGCGGTCGGAGCGCTTGGCGGCGTCCTCAATGCGGTTGATGATGTCGTCGGAGCAGCTGAAGCCGCCGATCTCGTCAAAGCCGGAGGACATCACCTCGTAAGTAAGCAGGTCGGGCGCCGCCTGCCCGTCCTCAAGCCCCATGACCAGCACGTAGCGGAAGCCGAAGTAAGTGAAGGACGGGATATAGGTCTGCTCGCCCTCGCGGCAGGTGTATACCACGCGGTGATCGAACTTGAGCGGCAGGAAGCTCATGCCGGACAGATCGAGGTCGCCGGACCCGTCGGGCATGACCTCCTCGCAGAATTGCAGCACCAGCTTCTGACCGGCGTGTCCGTTGATGTGCAGACGGCACAGGCCCGCGTCATTGACGCCGAAATCGTATATCCAGCCCTCCGTATCAGCTTCCACGCCTTCGAGCGGCAGGACGGGCAGGTTTTCCCGGATGTGCGGCAGCTTCCCGAGCTTCCCGCGCCGGATCGTGACGGGCTTCAGGACCGTCCTGACGGTGATCGGATCAGCCGTACACAGACGGCACTCGCCGCGCGGCGTCTCGGCGGGGACGGACGGCGTCCACGCGCTGTCGTCAAATCCGGGCAGGGACCAGCCGGGGATCTCCAGACGGGCGTCGTACCGCTCGCCGCCGCGCAGGTCGTCCCACAGGATGGGCGACGGCGCGCAGACAAGCCGCTCGTCCGCCTCGATGACGGCTTTCGTACCGTCCGCATAGGTCAGCTCCAGCGCAAAGGCGACCTTGGGCGCGGACCGCCATACGGCCTTTTCAAAGTCCCAGATCTCGCCGCCGGGGCAGTTCTGCATCCCGTTGCCGAGCAGGAAGCCGAGGACGTTCCGACCTTCCGTAAGGCAGCCGGTGACGTCGCAGGTATCGTAGTACAGCACCTTGTCGGGGTTGGTGATGTAGGGTGCGAGCGCACCCTTGGTCTTTTCGTTCCCGTTGACGAAGATGCGGCAGAAGCCGAGTCCGCAGACGGTCAGAGAGGCCGACGCGACGGACTTTTCGACCGTGAATACACGGCGGAGGTAAGGAGCCGATACCTCACGGAAGAACGTGGAATAGTCGGTCCCGGCGGCACGGAAACGGGTAGAGAACAGCATGGCAGAGCCTCCTTGTTTTTCGTTGATTGTATTGTACCACAATCCGCGGGGTTTGACAAGATGGTTTGCGGGATTCTTTCGGAGATTTCGACGCTGCGACACCGTGCCGATGCTGCTAGGGCGGCGCTGCATCGTCGGAAGCCGGGCGTTTCCGCATCGCCAGAAGTTCTGACTGACCTTTTTCCCCCACCCCCTGCACCCTCATCCTGCGGGACGCGTTTCCCGTTCCCCCGGCGCATCTTTCAAATAAAAACAAAAAATCTCTTGCAAATTTCGCACGGATGTGGTATACTATCAAAATGGAAAATTACGTTTCAAAAGGAAGATACAAATCCATGCTTGAACTTCAGCACATTTCATACGAGGTCTCTGAGCAGACTCCCGGCAACGACCGGAAGGCGGAGATCCTGCACGACGTCAGCCTGACCGTAGAGGACAGGTTCGTCGCCGTCACCGGCCCGAACGGCAGCGGCAAGTCCACGCTTGCCAAGCTGATCGCGGGCATCATCAAGCCCACCTCGGGCCGTATCCTGCTCGACGGTACCGATATCACCGACATGAGCATCACGGAACGCGCCCGTGCGGGCATCAGCTTCGCTTTCCAGCAGCCGGTCCGTTTCAAGGGCCTGACCGTCAAGGACCTCATCTCGCTGGCGGCAGGCAAGTCCATTTCCGTAGGGCAGGCCTGCACCTATCTGTCCGAGGTGGGGCTTTGCGCCAAGGAGTATATCAACCGCGAGGTCAACGCCTCGCTGTCGGGCGGCGAGCTGAAGCGCATCGAGATCGCCATGATCATCGCGCGCGGCACCAAGTTCTCCGTGTTCGACGAGCCCGAGGCCGGCATCGACCTCTGGTCCTTCAATAATCTGATCGACGTGTTCCGCGGTATGTACGAGAAGACCAAGGGTAATATCCTGATCATCTCGCATCAGGAGCGCATCCTCGACATCGCAGACAAGATCATCGTCATCTCCGGCGGCCGCGTCGCCGCGCAGGGGACCAAGGACGAGATCATGCCCGCGCTGCTCGGCAATACGAGCGCCGGCTGCTACGTGGCCGCGGGGAAGGGGGACAAGAAAAATGGCTGAATTCAAAAAGCTGGACCCCATCCAGAAGCAGCTCCTCGAGCAGATCTCCGATCTGCACACCATGCCCGAGGGCGCGTGGTCGCTCCGCATCAACGGCGAGCTGGCCGGTAAGAATTCCTCCGAGCATATCACCATCGAGAAAAAACAGGACCTGCCCGGCATCGACATCCGCATCGCCCCGGGGACGAAGAACGAATCCGTCCATATCCCCGTCCTGCTGGCGCAGACCGGCATCAAGGAGCTGGTCTATAACGATTTCTTCATCGGCGAGAACTGCGACGTCACCATCGTCGCCGGCTGCGGCATCCACAACGCCGGTGATCAGGCCAGCGAGCACAGCGGCATCCACCGCTTCTTCCTCGATAAGGGCGCACGCGTCCGCTACGTCGAGAAGCATTACGGCAGCGGCGAGGGGACCGGCGAGCGCGTCATGAACCCGACGACAGAGGTCCATCTGGCCGAGGACGCCTACATGGAGATGGAGACCGCCCAGATCAAGGGCGTGGACTCCACCGTCCGCGTCACGACCGGCACGCTGGCCGACCGCGCCACGCTCGTGGTCCATGAGAAGATCATGACCCACGGAAAGCAGTACGCCGAGACCCGCTTCCGTGTCGACCTTAACGGCGAGGACTGCGGCACGCACGTCGTGTCCCGCTCCGTCGCCAAGGACGAATCCCACCAGCTGTTCCTGTCCGAGGTCAACGGCAACAACCGCTGCTCCGGACATACCGAGTGCGACGCCATCATCATGGACAAGGCCTACGTCGTCGCCAAGCCGGAGATCGCGGCCAACCACGTCGACGCGTCTCTCATCCACGAGGCAGCCATCGGCAAGATCGCCGGTGAGCAGCTCATCAAGCTCATGACCCTCGGACTCACCGAAAAGGAAGCCGAGGAGCAGATCATCAACGGATTCCTGAAATAACAAAGCTGAAAAAGGGGACTTTTCACCGGAAAGGTTCCCTTTGAAATCAATTCCTATTTTTTGAATACGGATCGGTGCGTTTGTCATGTCTGAAACGTCTGTTTACTCTTCACCCGCGTATAAGCGGTCGCGCCTCGCTTACCTCGTTGAGTGCGCGTTTGAATACTTCGTCGCCTTCCTCGTGGAGGACGCTTTCCTCAGCCGCCTCCTGCGCTCCATCGGCTTTGACGACGCCGCCTGCGGTCTGATCGCTTCCGTCATCTCGCTGGCTTTCCTGTTCCAGCTCGTGTCCGTGTTCGTCGTGCGCCGCATCACGAATACGAAAAAAACGGCCATCATCGTCCACGCCGCCGCCCAGCTGCTGTTCACGTCGCTGTACCTTGTCCCGTTCCTGCCGTTCACGGCCGGCTGGAAAAAGTGCATCACGGTCTTGTGCCTGCTGGCTGCCTACTTTTGCAACTACCTTGTCACGGTGGTGATCTACCGCTGGGCGAACGGCTTCGTCGAGCCGTCCGGACGAGCGAAGTACTCCGCCACCAAGGAAATGATCTCGCTCCTGTCCGGCATCGGCGTCAGCCTGCTGCTCGGCTGGATCATGGACCACTACGAGGGCATCGGACAGCTGGAAAAGGGCTTCCTGTTCGCCGCCGCGGCCATGCTGGTATTCGTCATCGGTGACGTGGTATGCCTTCTGAAGATCCAAAACGAGCGGCGGGACGACGGCGGGACCGGCGCCGTCACGCCCATGAAGGAGATCCTGCACGGCACGCTCGGCAATCCCCGCTTCCGCCGTGTGACCGTTCTGTTTGCCGTCTTTGAGATTTCCCGCTACACGCTCGTCGGCTTCCTCGGCACCTTCAAGCAGTTCGATCTCGGCTACTCGCTGGCGATGATACAGGTCATCAACATGGCGGGGAGCATCATCCGTTCGGCGCTGTCCCGCCCGTTCGGGCGCTTCTCGGACAAGCACAGCTACATAAAGGGCATCGAGCTCGCGACCCTGCTCATCATCGTGTCCTACACGGCGATCATATTCACGACGGACGAGACGCGCTGGCTGATCTGGGTGTACGCGATCCTGAACGCGGTCAGCGTGGCCGGGTACAGCCAGAACTTCCTCAACGTGACCTACTGCTACGTCGATACGAAGTACTTCGCCGAGGCGACCGCCATCAAGAACAGCATCGGCGGCCTCTGCGGCTTCCTCGCGGCGCTTGCCTCCGGCCGGCTGCTGTCCTTCATCCAGCAGAACGGCAACGAACTGTTCGGGCTTCCCGTGTACGGTCAGCAGGTGCAGGCCGCCATCGCGCTGATCCTTGCGGTCGTTTCTCTGCTGTACGCGCACTTTATCGTCGGGCGGCAGGAAATAACCGGAAAGTAAACATTGAAAAAAACAAAGACAGACAAAGGAGATTTGACCATGATATACGGAAAGTCATCCCCGGTCCCCGCGCCTTTTGCGGGCGTGCTGGACTTTATCGTCGACGTTCCCGGAAAGCGGACCGTCCGCATCCTTCAGCTGACCGATATGCAGGTCATCGATGCATCGCAGCAGCGTTTCCCCACGCGGCTCAATGAGAAGGAGATCGCCTGCTGGCAGCCGGAGAACGTGGGTGCCGAGTGCTTCGATCACATCAGCAGCCTTTGCGCGCAGACGATGCCGGACCTGATCTTCATCACCGGCGACATCGTATACGGCGAGTTCGACGACAGCGGACGCTTCTTTGAGCAGTTCTGCGATTTCATGGACAGCCTCGGCATCCCGTGGGCGCCCATCTTCGGCAACCACGACAACGAGTCCAAGCGGGGCGTTCTGTGGCAGTGCAGCCGTTTCTCGGAATCGAAAAACTGTCTGTTTGCCCGCGGGCCCGTTCACGGCAACGGCAACTACACCGTCGGCGTCACGCAGGACGGAGAGCTGATCCGCGTCCTTTACCTGACGGACTCCAACTGCTGCGGCGGCACGGACGATCCTGCTGTCTACCGCCATCTCGGCTTCCACGAGGATCAGGTCGCATGGCTCGCGGAGAAGGGAAGCGCCGTCGGAGCGATCACGCCCGCGCCGGGCTTCTTTGCGTGCCACGTTCCGACCTCCGAGTTCATGGCCGCGCCGATCGGGAAGGGCTATCAGGACGCCGATCAGGGCTTTGTGTACGTTCTCGGTGTCAACGTCCCCGCCCGTGACGGCGACATGGGCTGCAAGCGCGAGCATATGAGCTGTTTCCCCGCTCCTGCCGACTTCCGTGAGGCGCTGGCTGCCTGCCGTGTGGACGGTGCGTTCACCGGCCATTGCCACGCGATCAACACCAGCATCCTCTGGCAGGGCATCCGCTGGACATTCGGCCTCAAGACGGGTCAGTACGATTACCACATCCCCGGTCAGATGGGCGGCACGCTGATCACGCTCAACCCGGATGCCGCCCCCGGCGCCCTCCCGGATCAGACCTCCTCCGCCCCCTTCCTCGTGCAGCACGTCCCCGCACTTACGATCTACGGGCCTTTCCCGAAAGGGATGTGAAAAGGAGCGTGCTGGGCTCTGCCCCGCGCCCCGAGGACGCGTTTGTGGGGCTCTGCCCCACGCCCCGCTTAAGCCCTTCTTGAAAGAAGGGCTTAAGGATCCCAAGAACTTTATGGGCAATGAATAAAAGGAAGTTGGGTTTACGCTGAACGAGACAGGTGGGTGCCGTCATGGGCGTCCGCCTTTTTTCGTCGTTTCCCCCCGCGCCCGCAGGCGCGGTTTCCCGGGATGAGGATGCAAGGAGAAGGGCCGCCCGCAGGCGGCCCTTCTCCTTGCTTACATAATAAAGATTCCCCCCGCCCGTGGGGCGGGGGGGCAGGGGGGTGGGGAAAAAGAGTAAGCAAGCCAACCGGCGATGGTGCGACGTTCGATCCCGGACGCTCGGCTTCCGTCTGAGAGCGGGGACAGGGGCCCCCGCGACTGCGTTTGTAAAAAGGCGGGCGCCCATGACGGCACCCACCGAACTCGTTGAGCGTAAACTGAACCTCGTTTAATACTTTTCCATAAAAGTTCTTGAGATTCTCAAGGACTTCTTTCAAGAAGTCCTTGAGCGGGGTGTGGGGCAGCGCCCCACACGCGCATCCCCGGGGTGTGGGGCAGCGCCCCACGCGTCCCCCTCTTACGACAGCTTCAGCGAAAACGCCGGTGCGGGCAGATTGTTCCCGCAGCGCAGGTCGGCGTTCTCGGGCGTCACGATCTTGAAGTACGCGTAATTGACGTGCGACAGGTCCGAGGCGTCCTCCGGAACGTCCACGGTCACGGTGCCGCGGCCGGTGATGACGGCTTTCGCGGGGACGCGGTGATCGTAGTCACCCACGGAGAAGCCCTGCACCTCCATGCCGATGCTGTCGGCAGGCGCGTGACCGCTCACGATCAGCCCCTGATTCACGTTGTTGAAGTCGATGCGGATCGTCTTGCTGTCGGCGCTCAGGAACGCCTGCACGGGCCACGGTGAGGATTCGTCGCGCTCGTTCCCGATGCCGTACTCCCGCGCCAGCGCCAGACGGGCGAGACGCTCGGCAAGCTCCAGCTTTCGGGGAGAGTGAGGCCAGTCGGGATAATCGTCGGGTGCGCCCAGATCCATGTCCACGGTCAGATTGGATTCCGGGATCAGCCGCACCGCGTCGAACTGCTTCATGCGGATGATGTCCAGCCAGAAGAAGACGTCGGAGCCCTCCTGCCGGTAGGACGATAGCTGTACGTTGTAGAACGGGAACTCGCAGCCGAAGCGCTGACGCTCGTCCGCGACGAGCAGCGCCAGCTCGTAGTCGTACTTCTCGGCCAGAGCGCGGTCAAGTCCCTCGCTTTCGCCCTGGAAGAACATCTGCGCCTTGAACTGCAGCCCCTCCAGCGGGTGGATCAGCGTGTTGTAGTAGCCGCCCTCCTTGACGTTCGCACCGGCGGTGTAGCCCTGGATATGTGCCAGCTCCTCCGGGATCAGCTCGCGCACGCACGCGCCGCCCGCACACATCATGACCATGCCGAGCGGGATGCTGATATGCTTTATCATCTCCTTCGCAAAGTACCAGCCCATAGCGGAGAACGCCCGGGAGGCCGCCTCGTCGGGACGCTTCCAGCACCACTCCGGGTTGATAATGTCCGGCTGCGGGTACTCGCACATCTCCTGATGCGTGTAAGGATACGCCTGCGTCTGCGTGAACAGGCGGAAATTGTCGCCCTCGTAAAACTCCACGCTCGGCGTCATGGAGAGACAGGGCGCGAGCGTCAGCTCGGCGTTGGACTGCCCGCCGATCAGCCATACGTCGCCGATCAGCACGTCCTCGAACACGACCGGCGCGTCGGGATGCGCGCCGTCGGTAATCGTCATGACCTGTCCCTCGCACTCATAGGGGCGGGGGGAGAAGGTCAGCACCCACTTGTTGTCCTCCGGGACGACCGTCGTGACGGTCTCACCCATAAACGTGCCTGTAACGACCGTCCCGACGCGGGCGCAAAAACCCCAGACGCGGATCGGCTTGTTCTGCTGCAGCACCATGTGGCTCGAGAAGATGCCGGACACCTTGAAATCCGGGCAGACCCATCCGAAACCGGTCCCGAGTCCCGTATTTGTATTTTCCGTCGGCATGGCGACGGTAGATTCAACGTCCATATCATAATTCCTTTCTGACCTTTATAATTTCATTATTCTTTAAAATTCTTTAAAAATGCTTTATGTCATCTCTATTTAAATGCTTGCTGAACGATTTCCAATCCCAAACAGAAATATCGGAATCACAGATTCGTTCGCCTGCTTCAATATTGACTCTTTTTATGGAATCTGTTACCATCTCAGGCAATTTATCGAAAAGAATCATACGGCTGTCCGCAGATTCATTCCATTTCAGTTTCTGTTTTCCGGCCAGATTGGTCTCGACAGTGTTGCTGATCGTCGCTCCGCGTACCTTAGAGCCTTTAAAAACGACCCGGTGTGTGCTGTAGAATTCAAGTCGATCATCCCGCTCAAAATGGTATCGCTGATATTTCCTTTTCCTGCACAGGAACACGATCTGAACATTCTTTCCCTCGCATTGCAGCATCATGCTGTATCGACCGCGGCAACGCGACAGCCACGGGAGGAAAAGGGTTCGGACAGGTTTCATGCCCTTTTGACGGAGCATTCTTTTTGCTTTCGACATAAGGATGCCATACTGAAGCAAACGAACAAGTATGGCGAGTAAGATAAGGGAAACGATAACAACAAGAAGGGGAAGATTGCGGATTTCCGTGCTTCCGTTCAAGGGAACGAACAGGAAAAAGCCGATAATCAGGGCAATGGCATACAGAATATATTTCATGCAGGCACCTCCCGAAAATCACCGACGGATACGGTTTTCCTGCCATATTTTATGTGAATACACCCGCCCGAAATAATGAAATAAAAACAGGATTCCCATACCGAGCAGCAATCCGATCCATGCGTTCTGAAAAGGTTCGCACAAACCGATGAATCCAATGAAGAAATCTTCGATAGCCCACGCATCGGAGTACCCGTAGCCTCTCCCTGACGTGGCTAAAGATACGGTGTAGAATATCGCGGGGAGAAGCCACAGAATGCCCGTGGACAAGGAACAGACCAAACTCTCCTTCAAGGCGATTTTTTTGTAACGGGCAACGCCCTCGGCTACGTTCCCGGCTCCGCGTAATTCCGAAGAAGTCGCGGCAAGATATGCCCGTTTTCTCTTGCCGTCCTTGAAGTAAAATACAACTGATACAATACCGAAAACCACAAGCATGACGGCAGCATAAGAGAACAGTCCCCATGCAAGACGCGATGCAACGTCTTCCGACACGCTGTCCGGATCCATAGAGGTGCCGATGAAAAGGACATAGAACAGCCAACTCACAGCGTGATAAATGAGCGCGAAGAAAATTGTTTTCACAGCAGTACGCAGGTAACTGATTTTTTCGGGTTGATACCCCGGAGTAAAATCATTATTGTTCATGGGGACCTCCGTTCAAAAGTTATTCATGACGTAACACCCAGCGGTCATATTTATTATAGCATGACAGCGGGCTTCTGTCAAGAAAAAATCCGGTGATTTTCCTCCCGCCTGTTGCAATCCGCGGCGGTTTGTGATACAATGGAAAAAAAGAAAAATGATCGGAGGATGACCCTCATGAATACACCTCTTGCCCACAATCCTCTCCTGCCCGACCGGTACTTCATCCCCGACGTCGAGGCCCACGTCTGGGCCGACGGCCGCGTTTACCTGTACGGCTCCATGGACGTTCCCGGCCGTCCCGGCTACTGCTCCGACGAGTATCACGTCTTCTCCTCGGACGATCTCGTGACGTGGACCGACCACGGCGTCTCCTTCCGGCTGGATCAGGCCAAGTGGTATACGGGCAGCGCCCGCGCGCTGTACGCACCGGACTGCGCCTATCGTGACGGCACCTATTACCTGTACTACTGCGTCCCGGACGGACGCTGCGGCGTGGCCCGCTCCGCGAGCCCGGCAGGACCCTTTGAGGACGTCGGCGTCATCGAGGGCATCTCGGGCATCGACCCGGCTGTCATGATCGACGACGACGGGCAGGCGTACATCTATTGGGGGCAGTTCGACGGCGTGCGCGCCGCAAAGCTGCGTGACAGCATGACGGAGATCATCCCCGAAAGCGTCACCCAGCCCCTCACGGTCGCGGAGCATGACTTCCACGAGGGCAGCTCGGTCAAAAAGATCGACGGCCTCTACTACTTCGTCTATACCGACACGCACCGCCACAAGTCCCCGGCCCACTCCTACGGCATGGCGACCTGCCTCGGGTACGCGGTGTCCGATGATCCCATGAAGGGCTTCCGGTACGGCGGCGTCATCATCGACAACCTCGGCTGCGATCCCGGCACGTGGAACAACCACGGCTCGATCTGTAAGTTCAAGGGGCAGTGGTACGTCTTCTACCATCGCTCCACGCACGGCTTCGAGTTCTCCCGCCACGTCTGCGCCGAGCCGATCACGATCGCGGACGGCCACATCGCCGAGGTCCCGCTGACCTCGTCCGGCGTGGGCGGCAGCATCCCCGCGGGCGCGTATATCCCCGCGAGCCTTGCCTGCGGACTTACCGGCCACGCGCGGCTCAAGGGATCGACGGACGCGGACGGCGGATACAGCCTGACCCTTGAGGAGATCCGCCCCGGCGATACCGCCGTCTTCCGGTATATCGCCTTTGACGGTGAGACGCACCTGCATATCGACCTCAAGGGAGACGGACGACCCGCCGTCGGGATCCTGATCGACGGACAACCCGCCGCCGGACCCGTCACCGGTCTGCACGAGGTCACGCTGACCTTCAACGGCGACTTCACCGACGCGTCCCTGCGCGGCTTCACTTTTATCAAGTAAGGAGAACTGTCATGGAAAGAACGCTTAAGCTGGGTACTGCCTACCACTCGAACCGCATCCTCCGCCACGTTGAGGAGGACATGACCGACATCGTCAACCACCACATGAACACCGTCGTCCATATGTTCACCCATAACGATATGGACCGGCACCGCAGCGTGCTGAAGGATATCATCGCCATATCCGAGGACAAGGGCCTCGAGGTCTGGGTGGATAACTGGGGCATCGACGACGGCCCCGGTGACAAGGCGTACATCACCGCGCTCATCCCCGACGCCGCCCAGCAGTACGCGGACGGCACGCGGTATTTCCGCCCCTGCTTCAACCACCCGCAGTTCCGCGATTTCACGAGGTCGTGGGTCGATGCCGTCGCCGAGGCGGGCGGAAAGACCCTGTTCTGGGACGAGCCGCACCTGAACGTATCGGACGCCCACGGCTTTGCATGCCACTGCCCGACCTGCCGAAAACTCTTTGAGGAGAAATACGGCAAGCCGATGCCGGCGGAGCTGACCGACGAGGTCGCCGCCTTCCGCACGGATACGCTGGTCGACTATTTCCGCTTCGCCACGGACTACGCCCACGAGTGCGGCATGACCAACACCGGCTGCATCATGTTCAGCCCGTCGCACGGCATCAGCGTCGATTCCATCGACCGCCTGCTCTCCCTCCCGCACTTCGACAACGTCGGCTGCGACCCCTACTGGTGCGGCGTATGCAGCGAGCCGCAGGCGATCTACGACTATAACTACATCAACGCGAAAAAGGCCGTCACGGCTGCCGAACGCTTCGGCAAGGATCACAACGTGTGGCTGCAGGCGTATGCCTTCCCGCGCGGACGCGAGGACGAGCTGATGATTGCCGCCGACGCTCTCTACGACGCGGGCGCGCGCACCATCCTGACGTGGTCGTTCCGCGGCGGGGAGTCCAACGACTACCGCGCGCAGAATCCGGACATGATTTGGGCGATCCAGGGCGAGATCATGGCGCACCTGCGCCGCCGTCACTTTGACGCTGTGCTGGCCGGTCTCAGACGGGCAGACGCGGATCGGAACGGAGGCTCGCTGTGATGATCCGTATTTCGGGCGGACGTGTCGTCGACCCCGCAAACGGCGTCGACCGCGTTACCGACCTGTGGCTGACCGACGGAAAGGTCACGGGCATCGGTGAGCAGCCGCCCGCCGGATGGGCAGACACAAAGGACGCGGAAACGCTGGACGCCCGCGGCTGCGTCGTATGTCCCGGCTTCATCGACCTGCATATGCACGAGGACCCCGTCGGCGGGGACGGACATATCCGGTACGGCATTTTCGATTGTATGCTCCGCATGGGCGTGACGACCGCCGTCGGCGGCAACTGCGGCAGCAACGCCGCGCACCCCGCCGCCTACCTCGACACGGTCGACCGCGAGGGCGCACCCGTCAACGTCGCACTTCTGGCCGGACACGGGTATTTCCGGTACCGCGCCGGAGCCCGCGATAAGTACGCTCCCGCCACAGCTGAACAGAGAACGGCCATCCGCAGGATGCTCCGCGAGGCGCTCGACGCCGGCTGCGCCGGCATCTCGTTCGGCGTCCGCTACCAGCCCGGCGCGGACGGGGAAGAGCTTCTCACGGCAGCGTCCGCCGCGGAGGGGACCGGCAAGCTGATCGCAGCGCACGTCCGGAACGACGCTGCCTATATATTCGACGCCATCCGCGAGACCGAGGCGCTCGGACGCGCCTTTGGACTCCCGGTCCAGATCTCGCATATCGGCAGCATGGGCGGCTTCGGTCAGATGCGGCAGGTGCTTGCCGACATGGAGGCGTCCCGGGCCGCCGGGCTGGACGTCGCCATGGATTGCTACCCCTACGAGGCGTTCTCGACCGAGATCGGCTCGACCACCTACGACGACGGCTGGCTGGAGCGGTACGGCTGCGACTACTCCGTCCTCGAATTCTGCGAGGGGCCGTGGAAGGGCCGGCGCGCGTCGAAGGAGACCTTCGACGCCATGCGCCGGGATCTCCCCGACAGCCTCACGGTCTGTTACGTCATGCGCGCCGGGGACGTGGACATGGCGCTCCGCCATCCGATGGTCGCGGTCGCCAGCGACGGCATCCTGAACGACGGACAGGGCCATCCCCGTGCCGCCGGGACCTTCCCGCGATTTCTTTCAAAGTACGTCCGGGAGGGCGGCGTCCCGCTTTCGGAGGGCATACGCAAGATGACGGCCCTACCCGCCGCGCGGCTCGGCGTCCCTGCCCGCAAGGGACAGCTCGGCATCGGCGCGGACGCGGACGTCACGGTATTCGATCCCGCCGTTGTCCGCGACAGAGCGGATTTTGACAGCCCGACGACCGCGCCGGAGGGCATCCGGTACGTCGTGGTCGGCGGTCGTGTCGCCGTCCGGGACGGACGCGTCACCGACGCCCGCTGCGGCCGCAGCGTCCGCGTCGGGAACCGTGAGGCAAATTGATTTTTTCACTACGGAGGAACAAGAATATGGAAAACACCGCGTACTATATCGGCCTTGACCTCGGTACCTCTTCGCTCAAGGGCATCCTGACTGACAGCACCGGCCTCGTTATGCGTGAATCGTCCGTTTCCTACGACGTCCTGTACCCGCACGAGGGCTGGACCGAGCAGGACCCCGCCGTGTGGATCTGTGCGGCGGAAAAGGTGCTGGCCGCGCTCTCCGAGGGCGTCTCCGAAAGCGTGCGCGGACTCTCCGTCGGCGGGCAGATGCACGGTCTCGTCGTGCTGGACGAGCGGGACGAGGTCATCCGTCCCTGCATCCTGTGGAACGACGGCCGCACGGAGGAGCAGACCGAATACCTGAACGACGTCATCGGGCGCAAAAAGCTGTCCGTGCTGACCGGCAACATCGCGTTTGCCGGCTTCACCGCGCCGAAACTGCTCTGGATGCGAGAAAACGAGCCGGAGAACTTTGCCCGCATCAGAAGGATCATGCTCCCGAAGGACTACCTTGCCTACCGTCTGACCGGCGTCTTCTCGACCGATTATTCCGACGCCTCCGGTATGCTGCTACTGGACGTGGCACACAAGTGCTGGTCTCACGAGATGTGCCGTATCTGCGGCATCAGTGAGACCATGCTGCCCCGCCTCTATGAGAGCTGGGAGGTCACGGGGAAGGTCCTGCCGCGGTACGGCCTGCCGGAGTGCGTCGTGACCGCCGGCGCGGGCGATAACGCCGCCGCCGCGGTCGGCACGGGCTGCGTGACGAACGGGGCCTGCAATATCTCGCTCGGCACGAGCGGTACGATCTTCATCTGTCAGGACAGATTCTCGGTCGACGAGAAGAACGCCCTGCACAGCTTTGCCCACGCCAACGGGCGCTTCCACCTGATGGGCTGTATCCTGACAGCCGCCTCCGCCCGCAAATGGTGGCTGGAGGACGTCATCGGCACCGGCGACTATGCCGCCGACGAGGACGGGGCGGCGGCAGCAGGGGACAGCGGCGTGATCTTTCTGCCCTACCTCTCCGGTGAACGCTCCCCGCACAACGACGTCGGCGCCCGCGGCGCGTTCATCGGCCTGTCCGCCACGACGACGCGCGCCCAGATGAGCCGCGCGGTCATGGAAGGCGTCGCGTTCGCCCTGCGCGATTGTCTTGAGGTCGCCAAGGCGGGCGGCGTCATGCCGGCCGCGGCCACGCTCTGCGGCGGAGGCGCGAAGTCCCGCGTCTGGCGGCAGATCATGGCCGACGTGCTGGGGCTGCCGGTCAACATCCTGCAGACCGAGCAGGGACCGTCGCTCGGCGGCGCGCTGCTGGCGATGGTAGGAGCAGGTGAGTACGCCTCCGTGGAGGCGGCAGCCGCCGCCTGCGTCCGCGTGTCGGAGACGATCATGCCCGATCCCGCCGCTTCGGCGCGGTACGAGGACAAGTATCGCACCTTCGCCAAGCTCTACCCCGCGCTCAAGGCTGTGCGCTGAAAAGGAGGACTTTCATGCTCTGCGTCTACGACCTCTACGACCTGTATGCCATTACCGTCACGGTGCGCTTCCGACCCGAAAACCCGGTCAATGTGCCGGTGCTGGAGCAGGTGATCGGCGTGCTGAACGACCGTGACCGCGCGGGACCGAACCGGTTCCGTGCAGCCCTGCGGTCGGTGCCAGGCATAGACCGGGACGCTGACAGCCTGTTTTCTGCGCTCCTGACGGACAACAGCTACAGTTATTTCCCGATCGGCTTTCTGAAGGACGAGCGCGTCCTGCGCCTCCTGATCACGGCATACGAACAGCTGCTGTCTGCCGTCCGAGAAGGGAACGCGGACAGGATCTACGACCTTGCGGACTGTCTCCACAACCTGCCGATCATGCTGACGGAGCATGATTTCACTGTCCCGCGCTATTTCTGGACGATATATGTAAGTTCGTACCGAAAAAAATGGGACGAATCGTTCCTGCGTGCCGAACAGAAAGCATTGAAGTGCCGTCCGAAGCAGATCCGACGCTAATAAAGTCCGTTTTTCCCGGAATCCGCAAAAAGGGGATTGACGATTCCGCCGTTTTATGGTATACTGTCTCCGGTAATGGATATTTACGGCGCAGCCCGGACGGATAAGTTCCCCCGGACCCGCCTTCTCAGGGGAGAAAACACGATATGCGGATCGCATTGTATATCGTCTGCGCCCTGATCGGATTATGCCTTCTCTACGTGCTGACCGCGTTCCTGTACGCGTGCGTCAAGCTGAAGAAGCGCCCGATCCGGAAGCTGTACGATTCCGTCAGAGGCGGCGGACGTTTCACGCCGCTCGGTTGTATGCCGGACCATCTGCTGAAGACGGTCATCCGGCTGGAGGACCTGTCCTTCTATTCGCACAAGGGGTACAGCCTTTACACCATCCGCCGCAGCATGAAGGAGAATCTGCGCCGGTTCCGCATCGTCGGGGGCGGCAGCACCATCACGCAGCAGCTGGCCAAGAACCTGTATTTCCGCTTCAACAGAACGTACTTCCGCAAGCTGGCAGAGCTGGTGATCACGCTCCGGCTCGAAAAGCTGCTGACCAAGGACGAGATCCTTGAGCTGTATCTCAACGTCATCTACTACGGCAACGGAACGTGGGGCATCGGAGCGGCATCGGAATTCTACTTCGGCGTCGACCCGTCGGAGCTGACGCTCAACGAGTCGGTTTTCCTGATCACGCTCCTGCCTGCCCCGACCGCAAAGAACCCGCTGATCCATCCGGACCGGTATATCGCCGCGAGAGACGAGAACATCCGCCTGCTCTCAAAGTCCGCCGTCATCACCTCACGGGAGGCGGAGGACCTCAAGAGTCGGTACACCGAGGCGTATCCCGACGACAGGCTGCAGCCGAGGGAGAAGAAGCAGCTGCCCGTTCCCATGCGGAACGATTATATCAATCCGAAACGGAGCAAATGAAAAAGCCGGTGCAAACCGGCTTTTTCATTTGAAATGCGGCCCGCGGGCGGCGGTACGCGTGAGCAGGGTACCGGTGAAAATTTTTTCACCCAATATAGAAATATAAAGAAAATTATATTGATATCGATAATACGCGCGCGAAGGAAAAAAGAAAAGAAACGGGGGAACGGGGACGAAAGCTTCGCCGGCCCGGCGCGTCCCTTCCCCGGAAACAGCCCCGGACGGACATTAAAAACAGGAATGGGGTTGACTTTTCTTCCCGTTGTATGGTATAATATTCTCGGCTTCCTGTAAGCTCCTCAAAAGAAAGGACAGCACCATGCTGAAGCATATCAAAAAGGATAAACTGGATATCGAGATCTACGGGACCCGGGCTGAGATGGGGGCGGCTGCCGGAAAAGCGGCTGCGGACCGCATCCGGGCGCTCCTTCGTGAGAAGGACGAGGTCAACGTGATCTTTGCCGCCGCACCCTCGCAGAACGAAACGCTCGCGGCTCTCTGCGCCGCACCGGACGTGGATTGGACCCGCGTCAACGCCTTCCACATGGACGAGTACGTCGGTCTGACGCCCGACGCACCGCAGAATTTCGGCAGCTTCCTCAGGAACGCGATCTTCTCAAAGCTCCCGTTCAAGTCCGTGCGGTATATCTACGCGGAGGGCGAGAGCGAGGACGAGACCATCGCCAGGTACACGGCTCTCCTTGAGGCGCACCCCGTCGACGTCGTCTGTCTCGGCATCGGCGAGAACGCCCATATCGCCTTCAACGACCCGTGGGTCGCGGACTTTGACGATCCCGTGCTTGTCAAGCGCGTCCCGCTCGACGAGGTTTGCAGGCAGCAGCAGGTCAACGACGGCTGCTTTGCCCGCCTCGACGACGTGCCGCGGTACGCGCTGACCCTGACCGTCCCCGCGCTGACGCGTGCCGGATGGCTGTTCTGCACGGTCCCCGCGCCGACCAAGGCCGACGCCGTGTACGCCGTCGTCAACGCCGACGTCGGCCCCGACGTCCCCGCGACCTCCATGCGCCTGCACAATCACGCCGTCATGTACTGTGACAGGGACAGCGGCGCACGGGTGCTGTGACCATGACGACCCGCATCATAAACGCCCGCCTTGTCCGCGGCGGCGGGATATGTGAGCAGCCCCTGTATATCGCGGACGGACGCATCCTTGCCGTCGGCGGCAGCCTCCCATTTGACGAAATAATCGACGCCGGGGGGATGCTTGTCGCACCCGGCTTCGTGGACGTCCACGTCCACGGCGGAGGCGGCTCGGAATTCATCGACGGCACGGAGGAAGCGGTCCTCAATGCCGCCGCGATCCACGCGGCGCACGGCACCACGACGCTGATCCCGACCCTGTCCTCCTATGAGACCGAGCGCACCGTCCGCGCGCTGGAAGTAATCCGCGCCTGCCGCGACAGGGCTCCGCTCTGTATCCCCGGCGTCCACCTCGAGGGACCGTACTTTTCCCCGAAGCAGTCGGGCGCACAGGACCCCTCCCACATCCGCACGCCCCGGCAGGAGGAATACGGCCCGATCCTTGACGCGTACGGACAGATCATCCGCCGCTGGAGCTTTGCGCCGGAGCTTGACGGCAGCCTTGCCTTCCTCGACGCGCTGAACGCCCGCGGCATCGTCCCGGCTGCCGGTCACACCGACGCCGAGTTTTCGCACATGAGCGCCGCCTATGACCACGGCCTGCGCCTCATCACGCACCTGTACTCCTGCACGTCGACCGTCATCCGGCGCGGCGGCTTCCGCGTGCCGGGCGTCATCGAAAGCGCGTGGTATTTCGACGATATGGACGTCGAGATCATCGCCGACGGCTGCCACCTGCCGCCCGAGATGATCCGCATGGTCTGGAGGATCAAGGGCACCGGACGCACCAGCCTCGTCACGGACGCCATCCGCTACGGCGGAATGGACGATATCGACCATATCTCCGACCCGAACGGCAACGTCCCCTACGTCATCGAGGACGGCGTTGCCAAGCTCGCGGACCGCACCGCGTTCGCGGGCAGCATCGCCACCATGGACCGCCTCGTCCGCACCGCCGTGCAAAAGGCGGGTATCCCGCTTCCCGACGCCGTCCGCATGGCGTCGGAGACTCCAGCCCGCGTCATGCACCTTGACGGCAAGGGCCGTATCGACCCCGGCTTTGACGCCGATCTCGTTTTTCTGGACGATGATCTCATCGTCCGCCGCGTGATACATTCTCAAATGCAAAGGAGAACGCAATGAAAAAGCATCTGATCCGCCTGCTCGTGACCCTTCTGACCGCCTGCATGGTCATCCCGCCGCTTGCCGCCTGCCGTCCCTCCTCCGATCACGGAGACGAGTCCGGCACGCAGAAGCAGGACGTACCGACAGATCCCGCCGCCGGCACAGAGCCGGATACCGAGCCCGCGACCGAGCCGGGCAAGGAGCCCGATCCCGAGCCGCAGCCCGTCGTCGTCCCCGACGGCGCGTGGGGCAAATCCATCGCCGGTGCGGTCGAGAAGGCCAACGCCGTTTCCGCGTACTACACGAGCTCCAGACGCGACGGCTACCATATCGAAAACAGCGTGCTGTCCGCCGACTATCCGTTCACGGTCGTGGACCAAAAGCTGCTCACCAACCTGAAAAGCCCGTCCGGCGGCCTGTACCTTGCCGCGGGACTTGACGTCTACGTGCTGGCGGAGGACGGTACCATGTACTACGCCTCCTCCTCCCATACCGCAGCCCGTGCCAATATCTTCCGGTACGGTCTGTACTACTACGACGTCCGCATCCTCGACCAGAACTTCCAGACGCCCGGCGGGAACGGCGGCATCGTTGCCGAGAAGGAGTTTACCGTCAAATCGCTGAGCTTCGCCTCCCACGACGCCTCGGACCGCAAGGTCACCGACGACGTCCTGTCGTACACGATCTCCGGCGGCGACCCCTACGTCTACTCCAACAAAAAGGGAATGTTCAAGGCAGAAGAGTACAACGCGCTCTCCGTCACCATCCGTACCCCCGGCGCGGCACGGGGCCAGCTGTATTTCACCGCGGGCGGACATACGGGACACTCCGAGGAGCAGACCGTCCACTTCGAGATGTCGGACAACGGCGAGTTCAACACCTACCTCATCATGCTGGACGGCGTGAAGGATTACTCCGGCAACGTCGGCTCTCTCCGCTTTGACATCGACGCCTCTGACGGCGACACCATCGAGATCACCTCCGTCAAGGCGGTGAAGATCGCCTCCTCTGACTACCGCCTGTCCCTCGACCATACCTTCCACCTTTATTCCGACAAGCTGAATTCCGTTGCTCACGTCGTGTCGCAGGCGGATCAGGACGGCGTGGCCGCCATCGGAATGCTGACGAAGCTCCCCGCCGACACGGTCGCGTCTCTTGTGGTCAAGGACGCGGGCGGCACCCATACCTCTCTTGACGGCGTGGATTGGGCGAGCGCGGAGTATATCGGCTTTGACGTCAAGGATGCCGGCGTCTTCGGCTATATCCTCCTGCCGGACGACACCTCCGGCACGCTGAACGTCACGCTGACCGACGGGCAGTACATCATCACCCAGCAGCGCGAGATCAAGGGCGGACGGCTGTACAACAACGAAGCCTTCTACATCGGCCAGCGCATCTACACCGACGAGAACCACACCTTCGACGCCTTCCTGACGGAGGCCGAGTACGAGCGCCATCCGCTCACCGGCATCAAGGAGAACTGCTTCGTCGGCTACGACGCCCTGCGCGGCGCGTACACGTACAAGCTCGGCAGCACGGGCTTCAACGATCCGTACTTCAACGAGTGGAACCATCACTACAACGCGTCCCTCACGCTGACCAACAAGGGCGATACCGACCGGACGGTGTATGTCCTGACGACGTCGACCTCCGGCTGTCTGGAGAACGCGGCCCTGCTCGACGAGCGGCACCTGCTCCTGCCGATCCAGCCCGAGGTCCACAAGAACTTCGGCGGCGAGAAGGAGGAGCCTCTCTACAACCCGGGCGACGTCTCCTACGGCGAGACACTCTTCCCGCTGACGATGTCCGCGGGGCAGACGCTGGAGATGACCGTCCTGAATATGTACCAGAACTGGGGCCTGTACCCGCTCAAGCAGTTGTCCTCGATCCAGTACATCGCCCCCTACTACCATCTGTCGACGGGCGTGACCGAGACCTCCTGCATCGCGCCGTGGTACGTCAACGGCCGTTCGCTGTGGACGCTGCCCGACTTCCGCCCGATGTCCGCGCCGTTCTGGTTTGAGATGACGGGCGAGTACTACGACAACCAGCCGCAGCACACGCACGGCGGCTACCAGTACTTCCTGCAGTATACCGACGCGGAGGGCGTCCACTACGCCTCCGAGAATATCCACAACAGCATCACCTCGGTCGGCCCGACGTATGCGTCCCTCGACATGACGTATATCTCCGACGACGGTAAGATCAAGGTCACCTACACCCATACCGAGATGCCGCAGACCGACGAGCACCGCGTGTACTACGAGATGAAGTACGAGGTGCTGGAGGATGTCAGCTTCAAGAGCTTCCGAAACGATTTCGAGTTCTACTCTGCCTTTGCCTACGCGGGCAGATACCTGAAGATCGGGTATCTGGATGAGCAGAATCAGCCCGTCTCCCGCAAGACCAATCCGAGCGGCAAATCGGAATTCGTGACGCTCGGCTCCGACTGCCCCTACTTCGCGCTCTACAACTATCAGGAGAACTCGCACAACGGCTTCATCGACAACGGGAACAACACCAACCTCGGCTGCAGCATCAGGGGCTGGGACCTCACCGTCGGCGGTGAGAAGTACACGGGCAGCCTGCTGCTCGGGCTTGCGAACTGCGGCGCGCATCTGACGCTGGACCTCGACGAGGTGACGCTGAAGAAGGGCGACACCATGTCGATCAACATGGTCATCGGTCCGTGGGGCTGGCAGATGTCCGAGGACGACAGCAACGTGCAGGGCATCCGTGCGGATTCCTGCGTATCTCCGCTGACCGTCACGGCGCAGAAGGGGACCGTCACGCAGACCGGCTTCCTGCCCACGCTGAAGACCGACGACGGCAAGACCGCCGAGTTCACGCTCTCCGGCGGCAGCAACAACTGCACGGTGCGCGTGTACGGCTTTGACAAACTGACCGCGCCCAAACTGCAGGAGAAGGTGGACGGCAAGTGGGTCGACTACGATCCGTCCTCGCTGAAGAATCCCGACAAGAAGGACAACGCGCACGCCTACGACGGCTATGCCGTGTACTACGACGGCGACGGCACGTACAGCTACTCCATCGTGGCCGATATGACGAACGGTTCCCGGACCTTCCGCATCGACTGCTCGGCGGACTTCGCCGGCTGGGAGGGTGAGGAGTTCCCGGAGGACGAGAACCTGCCGCTCAAGGCGTACTCCGATGCCAAGGCTATATCGGCGGCTATGTCCGGCAACAGCCGCGTCGGCAGCTTTGAGCTGCTGGAGGAGGACGACGTCGCGTACACCCGTGTGTACGGAAACGGAGAGTCCCCCGAGGCGTACGCGGTGCTGTGGCGCTCCAAGGCCGGTGAGGAAACGGGCCGCTACATTGCCATCCGTTACCGCGTCCCCAAGGAGGTCAGGCAGAAGGTGCCCGCCTTTGAGGTCTTTGCCAGCACGGTCAATCAGAATGAGACGGCAGGCGACAGCGTGTCCTTCCCGATGGTGCAGGACGGCGAGTGGCACGTCGTGATCCTCGACATGGCCGCGAACGGTCCGACCTACAAGGCTGTCAACGAAAAATACTACTGCCTGTACGCCCGCCTCGATTTCTTCAACATGAAGGCTTCGACGGACACCTGCATCGACCTTTCGTGGATGGGCATCGACGACGATCTGTCCGCGATCTGCGCGCTGTGCGAGGATATCCCGACCGCCGAGCTGATCGGAGAGAATCGTTCCGTGACCGTGCTGGAGACCTCCTCCGGCGGCGGCACGATCCATATTCCCACGGCGCGGACGCCGTTCGGCTGTGCGATCGACATGATCAATGGCATCGGAGAACCCGGCGACAAGATCTACAACAACCGCGGCAGCGGCTCCGGGGTGGGTCAGGACAAGATCGACTTCTCCAACTCGACCTTCGACGGCGGCAAGCTGGTCATTTCCGGCTGGTGCATGGTCGAGGGTGGTGTTGACCGGTACGTCTTCTCCGCGGACGGCGGAGAAACGTGGGAGGACATGACGGTATACGGCCGCGGCGGCCTCGCCGATCCGGGCGACGCGATCCGCAACGCCGGCGCCGGCAAGGCGGGCGTATCGTCCTTCAAGGACCCGCAGGCGTCTGGTCACAACGCCGTCTTCCAGGGCCCGACCCGTGCCGACGGGCAGGCCTACGGCGCCAACGCGCAGGGCATCCTTGCCGACCTGTCTCCCTATATCGGCAGGAACCTGACTGTCCTCATCGGCGCCGTCCCCGCCGCCGCTCCCGACGAGGTCTGCGTGCTTGTTCAGATCGACAATATCACTGTTATCCCGTAAGGACGAGGGGATGCGGGGATACGCCGGGGGAAAACTTCCTGAAGGAAGTTTTCCCCCGGGCCCCCTTTCAAGGACTTTATGGGCATGAATTATGAATACCAAGATTTTTACGCTCGTCCCGCCGTCCTGACCGGAGTCGCGGGGGCCCCTGTCCCCTCCCCGAACGCAACCACAAAGAAAGGATGTAATCAATGCACATAACCGACGCCATCCGGGAGCGGCTCTTTGCCCTTTCTGACTCATCTTACGCCGACTTCCAATCCCGCCTCATGCCCGGCATCGACCGCAGCCGCATCATCGGTGTCCGCACGCCGGATCTTCGTCGTCTTGCGAAGGAACTTCGCAGGACCGACGGCGCAGACGCGTTTCTCGATGACCTCCCGCACGCCTTCTATGACGAATACAATCTCCACGGCTTCATCATCTCCGAGATCAAAGACTATTCCGAGGCAGCCGCCCGCGTGGACGCGCTGCTCCCCTACGTGGACAATTGGGCGACCTGCGACCTGCTGAGTCCGAAAGCCTTTTTCAAGCACCGCGATCAGCTGGAGACCGATGTTCTCCGCTGGCTCGCGTCGGACCATCCGTTCACGATCCGCTTCGGCCTTGAGATGATACAGACGCATTTTCTCGACAAGGACTTCGACGTCAAGTGGCTCGACCGCGCCGCCGCCGTCCGCAGCGGGGAATACTACGTCAACATGATGCAGGCGTGGTTTTTCACCACCGCGCTGACCAAGCAGTGGGACAGCGCACTGCCGTATATCGTACAGAACAGGCTCGACGTCTGGGCGCATAACAAGGCGATCCAGAAGGCGGCAGAGAGCCGCTGCATTTCCAACGGACGCAAGGCGTATCTGAAAACGCTGAAGCGGAAAGAGTGATCCGCACCCGGCGGCATCACATCGCCGGATGTTTTGCTTAAGGCATCACCGCACAATGCACGGCTGACGCCTTGACGGCACATATGCTTGCATAAATTCCGTCATATTTTACAAAATTCCTTCGTGCGGGAGTCACCGCACGCGCGGAATTTTGTTTCATCTGACGAAATTTCTGGCAGCGCATCTGTACCGTCATCATT
>JAKSPU010000209.1 GCA_024404505.1 Clostridia bacterium | reverse complement strand
TATGCAAGCATATGTGCCGTCAAGGCGTCAGCCGTGCATTGTGCGGTGATGCCTTTAGACTGACGAAAAATCTTCTCGCCGCTCCCCGCACGCTGAATATTTAAAGACGCCCTTTCGTGATTACCAAAACATAATAATTATAGCGGAAAACCGAGCGGATGTCAATCCCAAAACGGCTCAAAACGGAGCGGTATTTTTTGTGGATATGACGGGACGTCGTCAATCGGGGCAGCCGGGCAGATCGTCCGGTCCGAGGATCACGGCTCCGTACCGCCGCGCGAGCGCGGTCAGGGGAGCGGACGCGTCCCCGCGCACGAGCAGACCGGCGCGGCCGGAGCAGAGCCGGAGCGCGTCGGCGGCGGTGTCGGCGTCGGCGTCAAGGATCAGGGGCAGCGGGCAGGCGGACTGCGCCGCCTCCACGGCCGCGGCGAGTGCCTCCGGCGAGTCGGCGTCGGCCAGAAGGAGGATCTCCGCGCCGTCGTCATCGGCGTCGAGCACGGCCTCGGTGACGTCGTCGGGGTCCCCGTCCCCGACGGACACGCGGCTGATCTGACAGCCGTCCGCCGGGTCGACGGCGTGCAGACGTCCCGCCAGCAGGGCAGGGAGGGACTTCGGCTCGAAGGGAACGGTCAGCTCCCGGTCCGCAAGGATCGCGCGCAGCGCCCGGATGTGGTCGGGCGTCGTGCCGCAGCAGCCGCCGAGGATGCGCGCGCCCGCGTCAAAGACCTCGACCATCTCCCGCGCGAAGGCGTCGGGGCCGCAGGGGTAGGTCGTGACGCCGCCGACGGTCACGGGCAGACCGGCGTTGGGGCTGACGGCGACCGGCACGCAGGAAGCGGCGCAGAGGCCGGGGACGAGCCGCTTCATTTTATCGGGGCCGAGGGAGCAGTTGAGGCCGAGCGCGTCCACGCCGAGCGCCGAAAGGACCGTGACGGCGGCGGGGACGTCGGTGCCGTTGAGCATCCAGCCCTTGTCGCTGAAGACTACGGTCGCGCAGACGGGCATACCGGGTGCGTACTCGTGTGCGGCCAGCACGGCGGCGCGTGCTTCCGCGATGTCGTTCATGGTCTCTACGGCGACGAGGTCGGCGCCGGCGGCGACAGCCGCCTGTACGGACGCGCCGAACGCGTCGACGGCCTGATCCGTCGTCAGGCTGCCGAAGGGGGCCATCAGCTTGCCGGTCGGACCCACGTCCAGCGCGACGAAATGAGGCTCTTTGCCGAGTGCGTCGCCGGCGTGTGCCGCCTCGAAGCGGCGGACAGCCTCCTTGGCGCAGCCGACCGCGGCGGTCACCAGCGCCCCGGCGATGACGGCCCCGGACGCGGGGTACTTGAGTCCGTTGACGCCGAAGGTATCGGCGCAGAGGATATTGGCGCCCGCCTCCAGATAGCGGAGGTGGATGGCGGTGACGATCTCGGGGTGGGTCAGGCTCCACAGCTCGGGGGCTTCGCCGGAGGTAAGTCCGGCGGCCTGCAGCTGGGTACCCATGCCGCCGTCAAAGAACAGGACGCGCTCGGAGAGCGCCTTGCGGAAATCAGCGTTCATATCGGTTCCTCCCGATCGGATGATCTATATACGTTCATTATACCATGCTTCCGCGGGAAAATCAATGCCTTTCGCGCAGGTTTGAGCCGCTTTGACCTTGCTTTTTTTGTTCGGGTGTGGTATAATGCTGGCAAGGGGCCGAAAGAAGCCTACTTCTCTCTGGATGGAGGTCGTGAAAATGCAAAACACTACACAACGCAAGGTCCGCATCGGTGTGTTCGGCGGTGCGAGAGGCTACACCATGATCGAACAGCTCATCAACCATCCCGACGCCGAGCTGGTCGCCGTGTGCGACAAGTACGTTCCCCTGCTCGACAACGTGAAGAACACGGCGGAAAAGGCCGGGATCACGGTGGCGCTGTACACCGACTTTGACGAGTTCATCAAGCACGATATGGACGCCGTCGTCCTTGCCAACTATGCCAACGAGCACGCGGTCTACGCCGTCAAGTGTCTGAATGCCGGCAAGCACGTCATGTCCGAGGTGCTGCCCGCCGAGACGCCCGCGCAGGCGGTCGCGCTGGTCGAGGCGGTCGAGCGCACGGGGCTCGTGTACTCCTACGCCGAAAATTACTGTTACATGAAGGCGCCCTTCGAGATGTTCCGCCGTTACCGCGCGGGCGACGTCGGAGAGGTGCAGTACGCCGAGGGCGAGTACATCCACGACTGCTCCTCGATCTGGCCGGACATCACCTACGGTGAGCGCGACCATTGGCGCAACCGGATGTTTGCGACCTTCTACTGCACGCATTCCGTGGGTCCGCTGATCTACATCACCGGTCTGCGCGCGGCGAAGGTGGTCGGCTTTGAGACCAACCTCAATCTGACCGAAAAGCAGATCCGTTCCGGCGAGTTCGAGCGCGCCGGCATCGAGATGGTGACGCTGGAGAACGGCGCGATCGTCAAGAGCATCCACGGCGGTCTGAAGCGCGAGCCCGGCTCCATCAACTATCAGGTCTACGGCATGAAGGGCATGATGGAATCCGCCCGCTACAACGACAGCGAGTTCAATATCTACAAGGAAGGCGCCAAGCTGTGTCAGGGTGATTGGGAGAAGTACGATCCCACGAACGACGTCGGCAAGGACATTGCCGGCAAGTCGATGGGCCACGGCGGCTCCGACTTCTACACCACGCACTGCTTCATCGAGAAGATCCTCGGCCGTCCGGACGGCGAATTGTGCATCGACGTCTACACCGCGGTCAACATGGGCTTGGTGGGCATCATGGCATGGCGGTCGGTGCTGGCGGGCAACGAGCCGATGGACATCCCCGATTTCCGCGATCCCGCCCAGCGCGACGCATGGCGCGACGACAACGCCTGCTGCACGCCCGCCGTCGCCGGTGAGAACGTCCTGCCCCGCACCTCCCACGAGACCCCGGACATCCCGGACGAGGTCTTCGAAAACGTCCGCAAGCAGTGGCTGCGTCAGCCGAACGATATTTCCGATCTGTTCTGATGCTTTGGGATGCGCTCCCGGGGCTCTGCCCCACGCCCCGGGATGCGTTTGTGGGGCTCTGCCCCACGCCTTGAGGACGCGCCGGGGCTCTGCCCCGGGCCCCGCTTAAGCCCTTCTTGAAAGAAGGGCTTAAGAATCCCAAGAACTTTCAAAAAAGGATTATTGATCAAGGTTGAGTTTACGCTGTAAGAGATAGGTGGGAGCCATCCCGGGAGCCGGCGTTTCCGGAAACGCCCACGCGGGGACCCCTTACCCCGCTCGGGATCGGGCAGATGGCATCTGCCCGATCCGTGCAAACCCGGGGGAACGCCTCGCGCGTTTTCAACTGCGCTCGGGGACGTCCTCCACGCCTGCGGCGTGTCGGGGACCTACCCCCCGACCC
>JAKSPU010000208.1 GCA_024404505.1 Clostridia bacterium | reverse complement strand
CCGCAGGCGCGGCATCCCCGGGATGAGGATGCAAGGGGAAGGGCTGCCGCAGCAGCCCTTCCCCTTGCTGAGAAAGTAAAAAATCTCCCCCTCCCGCGCACGGGAGGGGGCCGGGGGGTAGGCCCCCGACACGCCGGAGGCGTGAATGCGTTCCCGCCTCGCAGGGGCGGAATCCCTTTTCATTTACGATATCAATTTATACCGGTGCAGCCCGACCTTATGGAAGTACAGCAGCGTTATCACGCTGGCGACGATCCATCCCGCCGGGTAGGCAAGCGCAATAGCCACTACCGTGTTGCAAAGCTTGGAGCAGACGAACAGGTATATCTGCCGGAATACCACGAAGGACCCAAGCATGATCACCATCGGCACGTTGCTGTCCCCGGCTCCGCGCAAAGCACCCGCATATACCTGATTGACACAGCACAGAACGTAGAACGGCGAGATCAGGCGCAAAAGGAACGCACCGTACTCGATGACCTGCGGCTTGTCGTTGAAGAAGCCTGTCAGCCCCGGTGCGAAGATCATGACGGGGATCATCAGCACGATGGTGCTGACGACCGACATGAGAAAGGCGATCCGCACGCCCCTTTTGGCTCTGTCCTCGTTCCGGACACCGAGATTCTGTCCGACGAAGGTGGTCGAGGCAAGCGCGAGCGACTGCATCGGGAGCAGCACGACCTGATCGATCTTGGAGTAAGCGGTCCAGCCGGACATGAAATCGGGTCCGAAGAAGTTGATGTAGGACTGCACGAACACGTTGGAGAAGGATGTCACGGACACCTGAATGGCTGCCGGGAAGCCGATGACGAGGATCTGCTTCAAGGACGGGCCGTCGATGTGCAGGTACCGGAGGGACAGCCGGATGCAGGATCTTGTCCGCATCAGCTCGATGACGGTCAGCACGGCAGATAGTCCCTGCGCGATGATCGTCGCGTACGCGACGCCCTCCACGCCCATGTGCAGCTGCAGGACGAACACGAGGTCCAGCACCGTGTTGGTCACGGCGGAGACGACGAGGAACAGGAACGGCTTGGCCGAGTCACCGACCGCGCGGAGGATGCCGGAGCCCATGTTATAGATCATGAGGCCGATGACGCCGGCAAAGTAGATGACGAGGTAGGCCTGCGATTCCGGGAAGACCTCGTCCGGCGTTTTCATGAAACGGAGCATGGCCGGAGTCATCAGAATACCGAGCGCGGTGAAGATGACGCCCATGATGAGGGTCATGACGATGGAGGTATGCACCGCGTCCTTGACCTTATCGTATCGCTTGGCGCCGTAGTACTGCGAGATGACGACGCCCGCGCCGCTCGCAAGGCCCGTGAAGAAGCCGATCAGCATATTGATGATCGGTCCGACCGAGCCGACCGCGGAAAAGGCCTCGTTGCTGACGTAGTTCCCCACGACCCACGTATCGACGGTATTATAAAGCTGTTGGAATATGTTGCCGATGAGCAGTGGGAGTGCAAAGGTGACGAGGTGGCGGACGATGCCGCCCTGCGTCATATCGACGTCTCCGCCCTTGCGTGAAAAGAGGCGGTTGAGGTTGATGGACATATCGTGATTCCTTTCGGATCTTGTTCTGCCTTCATTATACCACACCCTCGTACAAAGTGCAAGGCTTATCCCGGATTCGTTCGACTTTTTTCGTTTTTTTCCGTCTGCCGCTTGATTTCGGGGCAGCGCTGTGCTATACTTACGGGAGAATAAAACTGATGAGGTGGCACATGGGCAACGAAAACGGAACGTGGATCATGCGCGGTGTACCCGCCGACGATCCCGGCTGTCTGCACACGGCAGACGAGCTGATCGCGTACATTGACGAGGTGGGTTTCCTGCCTCTGTTTGCTAACGGTGTACCCGGCTTTTCGGTCGAGGAGCATACCGAGGTGGGATACTGGTGGGGCGGCGACCCGAAGCACGATCCGTGGGAGTGGCGCGCGATCCTTGCGCGCTCGGGCAGGGTTGCCTACGGCAAGTTTTTTGACAACAAGGCTGGCTTTATCTCCAAGGAATGGCTGCCGTACTTTGCGAATCACCGACGTGACGGGTACGATTTCGACTCCCTCTGGGACGACGAAAAGGCGACCTTCCGTCAGAAGCGGATCATGGATCAGTTCGGGCCGGACACGGAGCTGTTCTCCAACGAGCTGAAGCTCAAGGCGGGGTACGGCAAGGGCGGCGAGCCGAATTTTGAGGGCATGGTCACGGGTCTGCAGATGGATCTGTACCTGTGCGTGAGAGACTTCCGGCAGCGGCTCAACAAGCAGGGTCTGCCCTACGGCTGGGCCATTGCGGTATACTGTATGCCGGAGCATCTCTTCGGTTACGACCTCATGTCCGCCGCTTATGGCGAGGCGCCTTCCGTTTCGCGTGAGCGCATCCTTGAGCATATGCGGAGGCTGTATCCCGGTGTGACGGACGCACAGCTGGAAAAGCTGTAAAAGAACGTGCAGGGCAGAGCCCTGCACGCGTCCCGCACGTTACTATCACGCCTTGAAATCCCGGCACCACCGGATCGCGTCGCGGATCCACGCGGACACCTCCGGGATCTCCAGCGCGGGGAAGCCGGCGCTCGTCTCCGGATCGGCGAGAGCCAGACCGTGGACACCGGTCGGGTAGACGTGATACTCAAAGGGAACACCCGCCGCGACCAGTGCGGACGCGTAGGTCAGCGTGTTCTGGATCGGAACGATGACGTCGTCACGGGTGTGCCAGATGAAAGCAGGGGACGTTTCCCCGTCAACGTATTTGTCCGCGGGATAGTCGAGCAGCATGGAATTCGCACCGTCGCTCAGTCCCTGACAGATGTCCAGCACGGATCCGACGTGCCGGTATGCCTCGTCCGTGATGAAGGGGTAGCACAGAACGGCACCCGTCGGACGGCAGATTTCCCCCGAGGTCAGCCCGAGCGCATCAAGCACGAGCGGCTGCTTCCAGAAGGAGGAGGCACAGGCGGACAGATGCCCTCCCGCGGAGAAGCCGGAAATGAATACGAAAGCAGGGTCAACGTGATATTCCGCTGCGTTTTCACGGACGTGCCGGATCGCCATCGCCGCCTCAATGATGGGCGCACCGCCCGCAGCCTTGTCGGCAATGGAATAATGCAGCACGAATACGTTCATCCCGGCGGCAAAGTATTGCAGCGCGACCGGCTCCCCCTCGCGCTCGCAGAGACCCTGATACGCACCGCCCGGACAGACGATCATCGCCCGCCGCACGGGGATGTTCAGCTCCGCAAAGGGCTCGTGAATATAGGCGGTCAGCGTGCATTCGGGACGGCCGGGATCAAGAGTGACAATGCTTGTAAACATGATTTTCTCCTTTTTGAAAGTTCTTGGGATACTCAAGGCATCACCGCACAATGCACGGCTGACGCCTTGACGGCACATATGCTTGC
>JAKSPU010000207.1 GCA_024404505.1 Clostridia bacterium | reverse complement strand
TTATGAAAGTTCTTGGGATCCTTAAGCCCTTCTTTCAAGAAGGGCTTAAGCGGGGCCCGGGGCAGAGCCCCGGCGCATCCCCGTGATGTAGGGCATAATTCTACTCCCTCATAACAGCAGCCACAGCACGCGCCAGCAGGGGGATCAGGGCCTCGGCGGACGCGTAGGTGTTCCCGGCTGCGCCCAGCTCGACGGTCACGAGGCGCGGACCGTCCGAGGGGTCGGCCCCGTACGACGTCCCGGACGGACACAGCCCGCCAGGGACAAGCCCGGCCGACATCCGCCACCATACGGGTCGGCTGACCGTCGGGCTGATCTCAAAGACGGCGCGCCGCAGCGCCCGCGCCAGAGAGAAGTCCAGCGCGGAGACCGTCCCCGCCGGAATACCGTCCCCGTCGGGACGCAGCCCGTCGGCAATGAAGCGCAGCTGGGCGCTGTCATGCCCCTCAAAAACGCCGGACGTCGCCAACAGCGTCCCCTCGGCCATCTCGGCACCGCGGTGCAGGTCAAGCACCAGAGCGACGTTGTTGTAGAGGCGGCAGTAGTAGCGGATCAGACTCTGCGTCCGCTCGCGGCACTCCTTCACGGAGGACTCCGGCGTCAGACCTGTCAGCGACGGGCCGATCAGCACGACCGTCAGCCCCCGGCTGCGGAGTGCGTCCGCCAGCCGGATCGCCAGCCCGGATACCGTCCCGCCGCCGTCGCCGTCCGTGTACGCCTCAAAGGGACGGGAGCAGACCAACAGCACCACGGGCGGCTCGACGTACCCGGGCGCCCACGCTCCGACGGACCGCGGGTCGCGGTCCGTGTCGTTCTGCACGTGATCCGGACCGCGCTCGCTCTCGCTCAGATCGCGCCTGACCGCTCCCGGACCGGCAACGTCGGGCTGCGTCTCAGGCGGCACCTCCGGGTCGGTGCCGGTGTCCGTGACAGCAACGGTGTCAGCGTCTGTGTCAGCTGCCGTGCCCGATGCGGCGTCCGTGACGGCTTCGGCAGGAACGTCCGTGTCCGGCAGCGTGTCGGGCTCCGGGACGTCGGTGCCGCCGACAGCCTCCGTCACGGCGGAGGAGGCACCCGTGTCCGGCTCCGGCGGCTGCTCCGTGCTGCCTTCGGACGCGAATGCCGGGTCGACCTCAGCAGCGGTCTCTGCCGGGACGGCAAGCGTCCCGGGCGCGGACTCCGCTGTCCCGCTCCCGATCACGCCGGGCAGCCTGTTCTGCCCGGTATCCCCGCCGTCGGACGCTCCGGCGGCGTGCAGGGCGAGCGGGATCAGCAAGGCCAGCAGGCACAGCCCCGCCAGCGCGCATATAACGGCTTTCCGCGTCCCGGCGGACAGTCCCGCCCATCGCGCGGAAAGAGACGGCTGCCGTTTTTCCGGCCACAGACCCTCGATCGGCGCCCGCCCGCCGGCTTGTCCGGCCGCAGGGCGTCCGCTGACCGGCAGGCGCGTCCCGGACAAGACCGGCAGTGCGCCGGATCGTTCGTTGAATTCCCGATTGCTTTCCATATCCGTTATCCTCCGCAGTATGATAGTCCGACGATGTGATTCCGGCAGAGTATATGCGCCGCCCTGCCCGGGTATGACCGGAAGACGGGGGCAGGTGTACGGAAAATCAAAAAAATCCCGCAAACCTCTTGCAAGGATGGGAAAAATATGGTATATTGAATACGGATCGGGATCCACAGGCGCGGCGCTGCCGCCCGACCGAGGGTCCTGCGGAAAGGAAAAACAGTATGAACAACACCGTCAAGCGTATCCTCTCCCTTGCGCTGGCTCTTATGACCGTGGTCGGCTGCTTTGTTTCCTGCGCCGACAGCGGAGGCGAGACGCCTACTTCGGCGGACACCGCCGCTGAGTCCGAGGCGGCGACCTACGACCGCGCTCACACGCCCGACAATCTGCCTGCCGATCTTGATTTCAAAAAGGCTGCCATGCGCGTTGCGTACGGCAGCGGCACGAGCCTCGTGCAGGAGGTCCATCCCGCAGACGACGACAATGATCCCGTCAGCGAGTCCGTCTACGAGCGGAACGTGATCGTTGCCGACCGATTGAATATTGAGTTTGAGTTCAACGAGCTGGGAGACTCCGAGGGGCTGCCCTCGGCGCTCAATCGTTCCATCACCTCCGGCTCGGACGACTACGATATTGTCTTCTGCTACCAATGGAAGCTGCTCCCCCAGACGCTGAAGAATATGTATCTCGACCTGTGGGACAACGAGTACATCGACACGACTCAGCCGTGGTGGTGGGCGGACTACATCAACGAGCTGCGGATCGGCGACAGCACCTTCTATGCCTTGAACGGCGATATCAGCCTGTCGAGTCTGAAGTACATCAGCGCTATGTTCTTCAACAAGGATAAGATCAAAAAGTACAACGTCGACCCCGAATCCGTATACGAGCTGGTGCTGAACGGCGACTGGACGTATGAGGTGTTCTACGGCTGGCTGGAGATGGCGTATATCGACGCCAACGGCGACGGCAAGCGCGACGTGGACGACGAGTACGGCGCGTTCCTGCGTCCTTCCACGGAGCCGGACCACTTCACCTATACAGCCGGCAACAGGATGAACGAGCGCGATGAGGACGGGCATCCCGTTCTGACCATCGACACAGAGTATTTTGCGAACTTCATGGCGTATCTGGTCAATATGTACTACCAGAATCCGGGCATTTACGTCGACAGCGATTACACGCTCCCCCGCGATCAGCTGTTCTCGGACGGCAAGGCGTTGTTCCACGCGACGCAGCTCGGCTCCGCGGACAATCTGCGTGAGATGAGAGACGCATACGGCATCATTCCGTACCCCAAGTGGAACAAGGAGCAGGCTGAGTACGGCGCTTTGGTACATGACGCCGCCGCGCTGATCGCCATTCCGACGACGACCAAGCAGTCCGACGCCGCCTCCGCGACGATCGAGGCGATGTGCGCCCAGTCCTACCGCACCGTCATTCCCGCCTACTACGAGGTCGCGCTCAAGCTGAAGTACGTCAGCGACGCCACGACGGGCATCATCATCGACATGATCAGGGACGCCGCCCGCACGGACTTCGTTTACGCCTACAACTACGCCCTGAACGGCGCAGGCCTCCTCTGCCGCAACATGGTCATCGGCAAGAACACCAACCTTGCCTCCGAGTACAAGAAGATCAAGCGCAGCGCCGAAAAACAACTGCAAAATATCATCAAGGCGTTCGAGAAGGAAGAACAATAAGATCGCAGGGAGGTATGAAGAGGCTTGCGGGGCTCTGCCCCGCGTCCCGGGGATACGTTTGCGGGGCTCTGCCCCGCACCCCGCTCAAGGACTTCTTGAAAGAAGTCCTTGAGAATCTCAAGAACTTTTATACAGGGTAAAGAAATAACCAAGGTTCGGTTTACGCCGGACGAGATTGGCGGGTGCCCTTGCGGGCGCCCGCCTTTTTTGAAACTTACGTACAAGCCCGCATCCCGCAGGATGAGGGTGCAGGGAGAAGGGAGCGGCGCAGCCGCTCCC
>JAKSPU010000206.1 GCA_024404505.1 Clostridia bacterium | reverse complement strand
AGCGGCGCAGCCGCTCCCTTCTCCCTGCTATCAAATAAAATATTCCCCCCGCCCGTGGGGCGGGGGGCAGGGGGGTGGGGGAAAAAGGTTTAGCTGAACCTCCGGAAATGTGGAAACGCCGGGCTTCCGGCGGCAGGATGCCGGGGCGCAGCCCCGGCAAATCAACTTAACGGGATCCCCCCGCTTCGCGGGAGCGGGGGTCAGGGGATGGCAGTCATCACGGGGCTTCCGGCGATGCCGCGCCGCCCAATCCATGCAGCCCCGGCGGAAGCGGGAAAACCTGTCCATATGAACAGATCGTGAATACGTTGTAAAAAAGCCGTCAAACTGCCGAAATATTCTGTAAATCATTGACTTTTCCCTTATCCTGTGGTATACTGTATGCTGATTCAAAATCTTTAATCCGAAGTTCAGGATTTCATGCTTGGTTTTGGTTTCAGATGTGAATGAGATTCAGCGTTTAAGGAGGAAGCAGCATGAGTGCAGAAGCCATCAACCCCACCGGCGCTCCCGTCGTGGGCGGAAAATATCTGATGTTCAAGGACCGTCCGCTGGTCCGTCAGGACGACACCATCGTGTACGGCGATATGACTGAAAAGTACATTTTGATCCTTGATATCATGAACTACGTCAAGGAGAACGGGGTAGACGTCCCCGGAGACGTGTTCATCAACGTAGTCGAGAGTCAGGACCAGAACAAGGTCTTCCGTCAGGGTCAGAAAAAGGGCCTGTACGAGGCCTTCGGCTACGGTCTGATCTGGCTGGATCAGGCGCTGAACAAGTGACCGTCCGTCCCGGCGGCTGTACGACCAATACAGAGGAGAGGCTGTCGCAGACCGCGGCAGCCTCTCCCCGCATAAATAAAAAAGCATAAAGAGGTATGGATATGAATTTCAAGCCTTGCGTCGATCTGCTCCGGCAGGGCATTGTCGAGCACGCCTTCCCCTCCGCGGCCTACGCCATCGGCAGCGGCCGGACCGTCTATGTGTCCGGCGTGATGGGCGACCGCACCTGCGTCCCGGCTCCGGAGCCTGCCGACCGTGCGACGCTTTACGATCTGGCGTCGCTGTCCAAGCTGGTGTCCACCACCATGGTCACCCTCAAGCTCGTGGAAAACGGCACGCTCCTTCTGACCGATCCCCTGTCCCGTTTCTTCACCCCGGCCGAGCTGGAGGGCGCTCCGGAGGGCCGCCCCGACGTCACGATATTCCGGCTCATGACGCACACGTCCGGCATCACGCCCGGCGTCGCGCTGTGGAAGGTCATGGACAAGCCCGAGGACTCCGCCGTCGCGCACGCGATCCTCTCCTCCGCTCCCTACTGCCGCCCCGGCGAGCAGGTCTACTACTCCTGCATGGGCTACATCCTGCTCAAGCTGATCCTTGAGCGCGTGACGGGACAATCGCTCGCCTACCTCGCGCGCCGTCTCGTGTTCGATCCGCTCGGCATGGCGGCGACCTGCTACAAGCCGATCTCCGACAACGTGGTCACGACCGAGCTTTCCCCCTATTGGGGCTACTATATCAAGGGACACGTCCACGACGAGAACGCGCATTTCCTCGGCGGCGTGTCCGGAAACGCCGGAGTGTTCGCGCCGCTTGACGACATGATCAACTTTGCCGTCATGTGCTCGACGCGCGGCGAGCTGCCCGGTCCCGAGTTCGGCACCGGCAGCGGACGCTTCCTCTCCCGGTATACCTTCGAGGCCGCCGTCCGCGACTATACCCCCGGTCTGGACGAGTCCCGCGGTCTCGGCTTCCAGCTCAAGCCGCCCGTGCCGAGGCTGTCCGCCGCCGGTGACCTCATGTCTTACGGCACCTACGGGCATACCGGCTACACGGGCACGTCGCTGTACGTGGACAGCGAGACCGGGCTGTGGGGCGTCCTGCTGACCAACGCCGTCCACTTCGGGCGGGAGAACAAGGGACCGTTCTTCCGGTACCGGAGGCTGTTCTACAACGCGATGGCGGCGGGGGCAGAGCTGTAAATCCGGTGACCCGGAAGGCCCGATATTTGCCCTGCGTTCCGTTCAGGGAGAAGGGTCCCGCGACTGCGTTTATGAAAACGCCGGGAACCGGGACGGCTCTCACCCGTCCCGTCCGGCGTAAACCAAGCCTTTTCTCAATACTATTCCATAAGGCATCACCGCACAATGCACGGCTGACGCCTTGACGGCACATCTGTACCGTTATCATTGTGCGGTAATGCCATAAAGTCTTTTGAAGGAGTCAAGAGGGAACTTTTCTTCAGAAAAGTTCCCTCTTGCGTCTCTTGCGTCTCTTGCGCGCCCTCGTTACTCCTCAAATTTAACGTCGATCCCGTTGACCTCGGCGCCGCCTTCGGCGCGGATGAGGATGTAGGGGACGCCGTCGATGATCTTGGTTTCGACGAGGTCGGCTTTTTCGGGGTTGACCTTGATGGTCACGTCGGGCGTGCGGACCTCGAAACGGCGGGTATCGGCGATGTTGTGCGGGCTGACCTCGGCGCCGGTGCCGAAGGTCTTGTCGAAGGATTGCTCGAAGGTGTCAAGCCCCGTATCGGGGATGCCGGAGAAGGACAGCATATCCCGCAGGGCGTACTTGTCCATCACCAGCGGCTCCGGGTCCTTGGAGGCCTTGTGGTCCTCCACCGCCTGACACAGCTGCGCGCGCACGGACCGCACCACGGGCAGGATGCACCCCTCACCCGCGGATTCCGCGAGGATGGTCTTGAACGACGCCTTCTGCTCCGCCGCCGGCATCGGAAGCCTGCCCGAATGGAACACGGCATCCACAAACTCCTCGTGGCTGTCCTCAATGCTGCGCGTGTAGTACAGCGCCCCGTACAGATTCGTCGCGCGGTCATCGAACGACGGGAACATGAAGCCCAGCGCGGGCGGCGCCACCACCGAGTCCGCCACGATGTTCCGGAAGCAGTTGTCGCGGACGTAGTAGCTCAGCGACGGCTTCGCCATGTTCACGGGGCAGATCGTGCATAGTATGTAGCTGAAAATCTCGCCGGA
This sequence comes from Clostridia bacterium, assembly GCA_024404505.1. GTDB lineage: Bacteria > Bacillota > Clostridia > Oscillospirales > CAG-272 > CAMEON01. The sequence continues at coordinate 509 of JAKSPU010000206.1, read as the reverse complement.
ATCCTCCGACTTGCCGCCGTCTTTATGGTAGGAGAACACGTCGTAACTGTCGTATGCCAGCAGGATCATGTAGTTCCCTTCCATGTTCAGTGAGCCGATCACCTTCTGATAGAAGTCGTGTACCGCTTCATTGTCCGTCAGCGAGGACGAGCGCAGTCTGGTCAGCAGACGGTACTCGTCGCTGTCCGTCACCTGACTCGTCGAGAACGCGATGTCGAGCAGATTCGTCCCGACCTTGCCGGACAGCGTCTTTTTGAGAAGCGCCAGCACCTCCGACGCCTCCGTTTCGGTCATCAGACCGAGCGATTGATCCAGCTCGGAGATGATGTCCCGCTTTTCGTTCACGTAGCAGCCCCGCACGCGGGATATGCCGCTCTTTTCCACCTTGTACCGCCGGCGGATCTCGGATATTTCTTTATCATTCATGGCTTCGCCCTTCTTTCATACGGAATGTCTATAGGCATCACCGCACAATGCACGGCTGACGCCTTGACGGCACATATGCTTGC
>JAKSPU010000205.1 GCA_024404505.1 Clostridia bacterium | reverse complement strand
TTAAGGGCTTCTTTCAAGAAGCCCTTAAGCGGGGTCCGGGGCAGAGCCCCGGCGCTCTCCGGGGTGCAGGGCAGAGCCCTGCATATTATCCTCGACCATCTTTATCTCCCCGCCGGTATCTCCAAAACCTTGATCCGATACACGTCCGCAAAGTCGACCCACTCGTGTCCGATCAGCAGGGAGGACTCACCGACCTCGCGCACGACGTCTGTGACCACCCGTTCATGGAAGCGGCAGTAGAAGGTCAGCCGGACGGTCATGCCTGCCCGCAGGCAGCGCAGCTTCCGGTCCAGCGTCTGCGACTCCTCCTCGCAGAAAATGCGCCTCGGCTCGCGGCTGTGCCGCTCCTCGCGGTCGCGCAGCGCCTCCGAAAGCCCCTTCATCGCGTCAAACGCCATGAACTGTTTTGCCCGTTCCTGACGTGTCATCATCGGGCGGAAGGTCGGCTGACCGTCCGAGCGGTCGGCCGTTTTTGTCTGTTCCGCGCTGTCTGTCTGCCGGTAGATCTCCATAGCCTGCTCTGTGTCCTCCGATAAAAGTGTTGCGTTCGACCTGCGTGGACTCCGGGAAGTAGTCCAGCCCCCGCATGACGGCGTTTTTGCCGTAGCGGCTTCGGATCTCAAGGATCGCCTGCTCGCGCAGCTTCTCCCGGTCCACCGCGTCGAAATCGGTGAAGAAATCGTAATTCTCGCAGCCCTCACTGCATACGTCCTCAAAGCACAGACCCAGCCGCCGCACGGGCAGGCGCGGGTCCGCGAGGCTGTCGTACAGCCGGACCGCGTAGGGCATAATGACGGAGGGCAGGTTGGTGGTCGCGGTCATGCTGACCGTTCCGCCGTCGCAGCCGCCCTCCTCGCTGCCGACGTTGGCGTACCCGATAAACACCCCGACCTTGTGCGTGATGACCTTGCGCCGGAGCATCTCCTCGCAGCCGCTGCACACCATCTCCCGCAGCACGGTCCGCGCCTCGGCGCAGGTGTAGTTCCGCGGCAGGATCTGCGAAAAGGACACCGACTTCGACTTGCTGCGGTAGTTCTTGATGTCCTCGATCAAACACGGCTCCCGCCCCCACGCGTGGTCGATCAGCAGCTCGGCGTCCTTGCCGAATATCCTGTACATCAGATCCTCGGGTACGAATGTCACACCGCGCATATCGTAGACGCCGAGACGCGCCAACCGACGCGCGGTCCCCGCCGCGACGTGCCAGAAATCGGTGATCGGGCGGTGCGTCCACAGCGTGTCGCGGTAGGTCTGCTCGTCAAGATACCCGATGTGGTCCGACGCGTGCTTGGCCACGATGTCAAGGGCGATCTTCGCCAGATACAGGTTGGTCCCGAGACCAGCCGTGGCGGGGATGCGGAAGCGCCAGCCGATCTCGTTCAAAAGATCCGCCGCCAGCTCGCGCGGGGTCTTGCGGTATATTTTCAGGTAGTCGGTGAGGTCGATGAAGGACTCGTCGATCGAGTAGACGTAAATGTCCTCGGGGGCAAAGTAGTCGAGATACATCCCGTAGATGTCGGCGGCGTAGTCGATGTACAGCTGCATCCGCGGCGGCACAACGATCGGCTGCACGTCCTTCGGGATGTCGGAGAGGCGGCAGCGGTTTCGGATGCCGCGCGATTTCATCTTCGGCGAAATGGCCAGACACAGGCCGTTCTTGCCGCGCCCGACGTCCGCGACGGCAAGGTCCGTTTCAAACGGATTCAGATCCCGCTCGGCACATTCCACCGAGGCGTAAAAGGTCTTCATGTCGATGCAGGCGTAGTGCCGCACTCTCTCGTTACCGCTCATGTGCCACCCCTCCTTCCTGATGACATTATACCAAATCCGGACTCAAAAGTCAATAGTTAAAGTAACTAAACTCAAAATAATTTTATGGTAATTCCGTTAAAGGAACATCAGGATGCGGTGACCGGCGCGCGGGGCTCTGCCCCTGCCCCCTCCCCCGAACGAAACGCAGGGCAAACACCAATTTTTATGAAGAACCAAATAAAAAGCACCGTTCCGCGGAACGGCGCTTTTGGGGGATCAATCCCGATTTGATTTCATCAGCCTGTTCTCGTCCAGCAGCTTCGCCTTCCGGGCCCAGATAAAGCCGAACACGACGCAGAAAACGATTCCGGCGAGGCTGACCGCGAGCCAGATCAGGGTCAGCGCGGCCCAGCCGGCCCGCTCGGAGGCGAGGCCGTACAGAGAGGTGCTTGCGGCGGAAGCAAAATAGATGCAGCAGTTGAGCAGACCCGTGACCGAGGCGGACAGACCGAGCCCGGCGAAGTGGTAGGGCAGCATCGTGAGGAACATGGTGTTGGCGCCCCACATGGAGGAGATGCTGACCGCGAGGCAGACGGCACACAACAGGGGCGATCGCTCACTGAACAGGCGGATGCCGAGGATGCAGACGGCTGCCGTCAGGAACATGACGCCGCTCGTGAACAGCTCGTTGTGCAGGAACCGGCGGTCCAGCCACGTGGCGACGTAGGCGCCGGACACGCTGACCACGGGGATGACCACGGATAGGACCGCTGACTTTTCGGGCGCCATGCCGAACTGCTCGGAGAAGAAGGTGGGCGCCCACGAGCTGACGGCGTCGCGGAGCGAGCCGTTGCAGATGAGGCAGAGCATCACGAGCAAAAGACCGGACGGCAGGATGACGGCGAACAGGGAGGTCTGCCCGGCGGGGGACTTGTCCGATCCGGAGGCAGCGCCGGAGGCGGCGCCGGAGGCGGCGCGTGCCTGACGGCACCGTTCGTCCATCAGGGCAAGGTATTCCTTGAGCCTGAAATTGCCGACGACCCAGATCCCGCAGGCAAGCAGGACGCAGCCGCCGCTGACGAAGAACACGACGCGCCAATCGGCGATCTTCAGGAACAGGGCAGGGATCAGGTAGGCCAGCACGGTGCCGGCGGGACAGGTGACGGCAATGTCGACGCCCGCGCGGTAGCGGCGCTCCTCGGGCAGCTGGTCGGTGAAGACGCGGATGATGGGCGCCCAAAGCATGGATTGGAACAGGCCGTTGAGGCTCCATACGAGCAGCATCGGTATGGGATCCCGGCACAACCCCATCACGACGTTCATGAGGCCCGCGCCGAGCAGCCCGCAGCCTATCATCGCCTGGGGGCGGATCCTTGTGCCGAGGATGCCGCTGACCAGTTGGCCCGAGCCGTACACGATCATGTACGCCGTGGTGATGTAGCCGCCGAAGGGCTTGGTCAGCGTGCCGTCCGCGATCATGGCGGGGAGACAGGCCGAGAAATTATGCCGGCCGATATAACAGAAGGTATAGGAAAGGAAGCAGAGCAGGAACAGCCGCACGGCTGCACGGTCGATCCGCATGGCGGACCATTTTGTATTGGTATTCTGATTCATGTCGATCTCCTTATGCCCGCAAAGGGCATCGCCGTTATTATACTACAAAGCGGATGAAAAATCAAGCCGATTAAACTAAACCTCGGTCAATAATCTTTTTTTGAAAGTTCTTGGGATTCTTAAGGCATTACCGCACAAGATGTCATACTTGCGCAAAT